>CAVAHH010000006.1:5535-20925 GCA_963588395.1 bacterium | reverse complement strand
CCGCATTCGTCGCCGTGGCTGTGTGCGTGCTCATGCTCGTGGTCGTGGCCGCAGCCGCATTCGTCGCCGTGGCTGTGTGCGTGCTCATGCTCGTGGTCGTGGCCGCAGCAGCAATCATCACCATGCTCGTGTGCATGCTCATGCTCTTCGGTATCTGCTGTATGGTCGTCACCATGCGTATGCTTGGGAACATGGCCCATAGTCTTGTGGTCATGATCCTTGCCACAATGGCCGCAGGTGCAACCATCAGGATGCTTGCTATAATCTTCAACGCTGTCAATGCGGCCGTCAATTTCCTGATAGCTGCGCACATCATCAGCACTGTTACGGATATCTTCCAAGTCATGCATATCTTTTTGCATTATAATCTACCACCCTTCTTCTTTGTTTTATCTTTAAGCTACTAAAATGTTAGGTTTTTTAGAGTTCATATGAATACTCATTCATATGTTTTAGAAAAAATAATAGGAAAGGCTCCTTTGCCTTTCTAAGGACTCTTTCACTATAGATATTATATCACGTAAAACGTATGAGTCAATACTCATTTGATAAAAAAGCAAAATTTTTAAAATTAGGGTACGACACAAGGCCGTACCCTAATAAAATCTTAGTCATACAGATGGCAGGCAACCCAATGACCATGCTCAACCTCTTTAAGCTCAGGCTTAACCTGCATGCAATGCTCCGTGCAATGCTCACAACGGCTGGCAAACGGGCATCCGGGCGGCAGATCCAAAGGACTGGGGATTTCGCCCTCAAGGGGTTCAATCTTTTCGCCAGCCTTGAAGTCTACCTTAAAGACTGCCTTCATTAATGCTTTAGTATACGGATGCATGCAATGCTCTGCAATACGTCCGTGCTCCATCCATTCTACCACGTTGCCCAGGTACATAACGGCAACCTGATGGCACATCAGGTCTACCAGACCCAAGTCATGGGCAATGAACAGATAGGTAATGTTTTTCTCTTTTTGGATACGGCAAAGCAGCTCGCAAATCTTTTCCTGTACCGAAACGTCCAGCGCACTGGTAGCTTCATCGCAAACGATGATCTTAGGTTCCAAGGCCAGAGCACGGGCAATGCCCAAACGCTGACGCTGACCACCGGACATGCTGTGCGGATAACGGTCTTTAAATTCTGCAGGCAGCTCTACCATTTCCAGCAGCTCGGCAGCCTTTGCGTCTACCTCGCTGTTTTTGATCATACCAAAGTTCTTCAGAGGCTCGGTAAGAATATCCTTAACCAGCATCTTAGGATTGAAGGCAGCAGTAGGATCCTGGAATACCATCTGGATATTCTTACGATCCTGACGCAGCTGTTCGCCCTTAGATTTCATCAGGTCATGGCCTTCAAATATAGCCTCGCCGCTGGTAGCAGGATGAATACGCAGCAAGGTGCGTACCAAAGTACTTTTGCCGCAGCCGGATTCACCGATAATGCCCAGGGTGCGTCCTTCGTAGGCGCGCAGGGTAATATTATCGCAAGCTGTCAAAAATTTGCCACCATCTACAGCGAACTTCTTAGTAAGATTATTGATTTCCAGTACCAGCTTACTGCGCTCATAAGTAGGTGTTACATCATTCGCCATAATATGTCTTCCCTCCTATGATCGGTACTGCTCTCAGCAGCTGTTTAGTGTAGTCGTCCTTCGGATTAGCGATAACATCCTCACGCTTACCATATTCAACTACACGGCCACCCTTCATAACCATCAGCTTGTTGGATACATAAGAAGCAACGCCCAGGTTATGGGTAACGATAATAACAGCTACACCGTACTCATTACGGATATCTACGATTTGACGGATAATCTGTGCCTGGGTTGTAACGTCCAATGCACTGGTAGGCTCATCAGCCAGCAGAATCTTCGGGCTGAAGATCATGGCCATGGCAATACCAACACGCTGACGCATACCACCGGACAACTCGAACGGATAGCTATTCATGATGTTTTCCGGATTCGGCAGACGTACATTGGTCAACATATCGCAGCACATTTTATAAGCCTGGTCCTTGGACTTATCCGGCTGATGTGCCTGAACATAATCAATGAACTGCTGGCCGATGCGGCGGATAGGATTGATCATATTGCCGCTGTCCTGGAAAATCATGGACATCTCGCTGCCGTACATTTTGCGCCATTGGTCGGGAGTATTTTTCAATACATCCTGCCCATCAAAGGTGATGCTGCCGCGGCTAACGCGGCCAGCACCAGGCAGGCAACCCATAATAGCACGGATAACGGTGGTCTTGCCACTGCCGGATTCACCAACAATGGACATAATCTCGCCTTTATCCAGTTCTAAGCTGGCACCGGTTACGGTAAGCTTGGTACCGTAGCTGATGTCTAAATCTTTTACTTCAAGTAGCATTAAGCGTTACCTTCTTTGTAAGTTAATTAGTTAGCGGATTTGATATCCTTGGTCAGCCAGTAGTAATCGCAGGGCAGGATTTCTGCGTCAGCAATAGCTTTGGTGGAAACCATGTTGGTTTGCGGATGACCAAATACCAGGGATGCAGCATCGTCGAGGATGATCTTCTGCATTTCGATAATCAGCTCACGACGTTTTGCAGGGTCAAATTCTACACCCAGCTTATCGGACAGAGCGTCATATGCAGGATTGCTGTAGCCGGTACCGTTTTGCTCTTGGCCGGTCTTCAGATACATGTTCATGAATACTTCAGGATCGCCAGCCTGCAGGCACAGTACGTTGGAAATCAACAGATCATAATCGCCCTTACGGCCGATGCCGTCCAGTACGTTGTAATCAACGTTCTTCAGGTTAACCTTAATACCAACCTTCTTAGCGTCAGCCTGGGTAGCTTCTGCATACAGAGGCAGCTCAGCACGGCCGCTGTAGAATACGAAGTCCAGCTCCAGGTTCTTGCCGTCTTTATCAACATAGCCGTCGCCGTTGGTATCCTTCCAGCCAGCTTCTTCCAGCAGCTTTTTAGCGCTTTCAACATTGTATTGGTTCTTGTCGTATTTGTACAGGTCATCATAACCATAGTCAACAGAAGGAGGCAGGTACGGGCCGCCGGGAACGAAGGTGTCTTTCAGCAGAACCTTGTTGTAGGTTACGCGGTCCAGAGAGCGCAGCAATGCCTGGCGAACTTTCAGGTCGCCCAGCGGTCTTTCAGGACGTACATTCAGACGTGCAAGTACGTCACGCAGAGAAGCGATATTGGAGATGGTATATTTCTTCTCATCTTTGAAGAGCTGCAGGTCGCCTGCTGCAATGTTAATAGCGAAGTCGATTTCGCCTTTTTGCAGAGCCATAGCACGGGTGTTAGGATCGTCGATGGTCAGGATGTCGACAGCCTTGAACGGAACCTCGCCATCCCAGTATTTTTCGTTCTTAACCATTTCTGCTTTAGCTTTGGTGTAGGACTTTACTGCATACGGGCCGGTGCAGATAGGTCCTTGTTTTGCGGTATCACGATCTTTAATAGTGGTGGTATCAACGATGATGAACAGCGGGTCACCCAGCATACCAGGCAGGGTCGGAACCGGTTTTTTAGTTTTGATGATTACGTTTTGGCCTTCACCCTTAATGGATTCATATTCGAACATGGATTTTGCACGGGCAGCCTTATCAAAGGTACGTTGGATAGAAGCTGCAGCCAGTTCGCCGGTCAGCTTAGTGCCGTTGGAGAAGCAAGCCTTATCGTTGATGTGGAAGGTCCAGGTCAGTTTATCATCGGAGATAGACCATTTATCTGCCAGCCACGGGGTGGAGTTCATCTTCTTGTCGAATTTAACCAGGCATTCGCCCAGGCCGTAACGCATTACAACCCAGCCAAAGTAGTTATCAGTAGGCTCCAGGGAGTCAGCAAAGTTGGTTACGCCAAATTTAGCAGTGTCCTTGTGTTCTGCTTTTTTATCCCCGCCGCCGCAGCCTGCTGCTGCAAAAGCCATTAAACCGATCATAGCCGCTGCTGCGGTAACCTTGTACATTTTTCTCATTTGTTCATCTCTCCATTTCATATACTCAAAAGCTCAAAACATATCAAACTAAAGCTCCGGCAAAAAAGCCTTAGTCCTTAACATCGTTACGCGGGTCAAGCACATCACGCAGATTGTCGCCCCACAGGTTGAATACCATAACGGTAACAAAGATTGCCAAGCCGGGGAAAATCATCAGCCAAGGAGCTGTCTGCAGCTGCTGACGGCCTTCATTCAGCATGAGACCCCACTCAGGAGCAGGCGGCTGGCTGCCAAAGCCCAGGAAGGACAAGCCTGCCAGTTCCATCATCAGTGCACCAATATCAGCTGCGGCGGTGATTACCATCATCGGCAGGATATTCGGCAGTACATGTACCCAAAGGATGTGGGTGGAGGTACCACCATTGACGATAGCGGCTTCAACATAGTCACGACGTTTAATTTGCAATACCAGGCTGCGTGCCAGGCGCGCATACTTCGTCCAGCTGACGATTGTCAGTGCGATAATAGCGTTTACCAAACTACCGCCCATGATACCTGCTACGGCAATAGCCAGAATCATACCAGGGAAGGAAATCATCATATCAGAGATACGCATGATAACCATATCAACCTTGCCACCGAAATAGCCGGAAACTACACCCATAGTCGTACCAACAATGAAAACGCTGGCAACCAGGCACAGTACGCCTGTCAGGGAAGCTCGTGCACCATAAAGCACACGGCTGAAGCAGTCGCGTCCCAGCTTATCAGTACCAAACAAATGGCCTGCACCAGGCTCCATGAACGCATCCTGCATGGCAGCATGGGTGGGATCATATGGTGCCAGCACCGGTGCGGCTAACGCAATAACAATCAGGGCCAAAACCAAAATCGAGGTTACGGCAAAAGCGCGGTTGGTTTTAAAACCATTAATAATTGTTTCCATCAGCTCTTACCTTACCTTTCTCAGACGCGGATCCAGATAGTTATACGAAATATCAACGATCAGGTTAATAACCATATACATCAAAGCGATCCACACAACAACACCCTGTACCAGCTGGAAGTCACGGTAGGTAATGGCTTCAATTGCCAAGCGGCCGAGGCCGGGCCATTGGAATACCATCTCGATAACGGCAGCACCACCCAAAAGGTTACCAAGGGACAAACCCAACAGAGTAATCAAGGGCAGTAAAGCGTTAGGCAGAACTTCCTTCCACAGGATATGGCTTTCGCTCATGCCACGGGCACGGGCGCCAACAACATAATCCTGGTGCAGCTCCTCCAGAATAGCGGCACGCACCTGACGGGTGTACTTGGACGACATGGCGAATGCCAGCGTTGCAGCAGGCAGGATAATCGTATCCGGGCCGATAGTACCACCAACGATAGGCAGCAAATCCAGCTTCAGACCAAAAATCCACAGCAGCATCAGGCCAACCCAGAAGCCGGGCATAGAAACGCCCAAGAAGGTGAAGGCACGTACAACGTAATCGAACCAGCCGCCACGTTTTACTGCAGAGTAAATACCGGCAGGAATGGATACGATCATCATCAGGAACAAGGATGCCAAGGACAGCAGAATTGTGCCGGGAAGACGTTCAAAAAGCTCCTCTACTACAGGCTTTTTGGCCATATAGGAGAAGCCAAGATTGCCTTGCAGCGCACGACCCAGCCAATCCAGGTACTGGAAGAAGAAGGGTTTATCCAAGCCTAATTCCGCACGCAATGCGTCAATTTCAGCCTGGCTGACAATAATGTCCTCGTTACCTGCTATCATCTGGCGTACGACATCACCAGGAGCAAGCATTACCAGGGCAAAGGTAATGAAGCTGATACCCAGCAGGACAAGGACGATCTGACCCAGACGGGCCAGAATCTGCTTTTTAGACAAAGCGCATCATCTCCATCAAAAAAATAACCTTTCCCGCATAGACGCAGAAAAGGTACATAATACAACGTGCACAATTGTAATATATATTTCTGTCGCTAGCAGGAATATATCAACCGAGGAAATCGACCTGACTTGGCTATTGGCCTCACAGTGGCTTGACCGCTACGGATTCACACCGTATTCCGATTATTACACCTCAGTAGATTGCAGAATATGAATTATTCTTATACTGACACAAAACGGCAAAATATCAGTTATAAGTTTATAATAGCACTAGTTCTCACAATTTGCAACAAATTTGTTACAAATTTGTTGAGTGTGTGATATCCCTTTTTAGCTTAGGTAAATAGTATAACAAAATCACTGATTGTGCTACCATAAATCCCAACAGCGCCAGCCACAGACCAGCGTTACCCCATTGCGGCACCAGCTGCCATTGCAGAAGATAAAATACCAAAAGTGCCAACAGCATCATATTGCGCACGGGAGCAGTGCGGGTCGCACCGCAAAAAACACCATAAAGCACCATGCCGATGCCTGCGCACACAGGATAAAAGAAAACGTAGATATTATAGGCAGCAGCCGTCGCCACCACCTCTTCGATATTAGTAAACAGACGGATAAAGAAATCACTGCCGGCATAGTAACCACCCATCAAAATCACAGCCAGCACCACCAGCCATTTGAAGGTCATGAAAATAGAGGCATCAAACATCCTGACGTTTTTGGCACCAACAGCACGGCCGCTGAAGATGGCGGCGCCGTTGGCCATACCATCAATTAAATAGCTCATGATATCCTTGAGCTGCAAAAGCACAGCGTTAGCGGCCAGCACCACCGTACCAAGCGAAGCACCTACGGCAGCAATAATATTGTTCACTGTCAACAGGCAGGCCGTGCGTATCATCAAATTGACGTTAACCTTAAGCATGCCGATAAATTCACGCCAGTCCAAAAGCTCGCCCCAGGGCAGGTTGCCGTAATCAAATTTACCATAATAGTACATCAGCACCGCGCCTAAAACGCCGCCATACACCTGACTGAGCAGCGTTGCTACCGCTACGCCCGTAATATCCATATGCAGCCAAAAGACAAACCATGCGCTCAGGATCATGTTAATCACGTTCATCGACACCTGCATAAACACGCTGGCATGCACGCGCGTCTGTCCCATAAGCCAGCCAAGTGCCACGTAATTGAACAGCACCAGTGGCGCGCCCCAAATCAAGATATAGTAATATTCACGGCACAGGTCATTGACCTCGGAGGCAGCACCAATCATTGCCAGATACAGCTCTAGTATGGGTTTTTGCAGCACTATGCACAGCAGGCTGATGATGAGTGCCAGCACGGCAGGCTTAAAAAAGGCCAGCATCCCCAGCCGTTTATCCGCAGCGCCAAAGGCCTGTGCCGCGTAGCCGGTTGTGCTGACACGCAAAAAACCAAATAACCAATATAAATTGTTAAACAAAATAGCTCCTAGTGACACTGCCGCAATATATTTAGGGTCAGGCAGCTGTCCCATAACCGCTGTGTTCACCGCTCCCATCAGCGGCTGCGTCATCGTCGACAGCATAAACGGCACCGTCAACCCTAGGTATTCCTTGTCCGTAAGCAGGCTCACACTATCTATCCTCCTTGCTTATTCGCACTTAATTTTATTTCAAAAAGGCTCTTGTGTGAATAGCTTATCATATGTTATAATTTATTGCAAGTGAGAAATTATAACCACTTTTCAAAAACATTGTATGCAGATGTTAAATTGCCGTAACCGGGATTTATTTTTGTTTCCGTCTTATGCCGGGGACAAAAAAATTTATATTCCAGTAAGCATCCGCTAACATTATAGTATGAGCAAAATATATCGAAGGAGTGAGCACATGTCTGACACACTAAAAATATGCGGACTGACTATTGAGCGTGGTGCCAAGCTGCGCACCTACCTGCCTGTCCCTGACACGGCTGTAAAAATTCCCCTGACCATTATCAACGGCAAGGAGGATGGCCCCACCCTGCTGATTACCGCCGGCATCCACGGCGGTGAATATCCTGGTATTGCCGCAGCTATGGAGCTGGGACGCGACATCGAGCCTGAGCACGTTTTCGGCTGCCTGATTATGATGCATCCTGTAAATATCCAGGGCTTCTGGGCACGCCGTGAAATGATCGTTCCTGAGGACGGCAAAAACTTAAACCGCGTTTTCCCAGGCGACCCATTGGGCACACTGGCAGATAAAACCGCCTACCTCATCAGCAGCAACTTTTTCCCCATCGCCGATTTTTATGTAGATATGCATAGCGGCGATATCCATGAAAGCCTGCATCCTTATGTTTACTATCCCGGACAGCCCACGCCTGAGATAGAAAAGAAATCGCGCTCCGTTGCCCGTGTGCTAGACATGGAATACATGGTACGCTCGCTGGCTACAGGTGGTGCCTATAACTACGCCGCCAGCACCGGCCTGCCGTCCATCCTTATCGAACGCGGCGGCGCAGGCCTGTGCCTGCACGAGGACATTGAAGCCTACAAGGACGATATCCGCAACATTCTGCGCAAGCTGAAGATGTTCTCCCTACCCGTAAAGCCCCGCCACCATTCCCCGCGTGATGTAGAAAACCTCATCTACCTGGAAGCACTGGAAACAGGCTGCTGGCTGCACCATATCCACAGTGGTGACTTTGTCGAAGAGGGCCAGATTTTGGGACGCATCACCGACGTATTCGGAAACACGCTGACCACCTATTATGCAGAGCAGACCGGCGTTATCCTGTACGTCTGCCCGGCACTTGCCTCGCCCAAGGGTACTATTTTGGTAGCCTATGGCACTATCAAGGAAGAGGACAACGATTAATTTTAACAAAGAAAAAGCTGATGATTGAGCAAAGCCTGCTACATCATCAGCTTATTTTTATTCTACATGCACTACGTTGGCTGCCTGCTCGCCACGGTCGCCGGTAATAATGTCAAATTCTACCGCCCAGCCCTCTTCCAAGGTTTTAAAGCCTTCGCTCTTGATGGCGGAAAAATGTACGAACAAATCCTTGCCGCCTTCCTCTTTGAATAAAGCCGTAACCCTTTTCTGCGTTAAACCATTTTACTTTGCCTGTCATTTATAGGCCTCCCTAATAACTATTTGAGCAAAAATGCTCTTCTAGCCATTATAGCCTACTTACCGGCTAAAAGCAATTATTTTTCTGAATCTTTATAATTTTGACTTGGGTTTTGCTCTATCCAGCCGGCTGCAAGCAACATTTTTTTTGCGCGTGGCATGGCCTTAATAGCACACTCACGCCGCAGCGCGCTTTCCTTGTCTGCCAGCTCTTCGGTATATACAAGCTCCAGCGGCCCGCGTCCACGTGTATACTTAGCGCCGCGTCCGCTGCGGTGCATTGCCAGACGATGCGCCAAATCATTGGTCCAGCCAGTATATAAGCTGCCATCCCTACAGCGCAGCATATATACAAACGCTGCCATTTATTTTACAACCTCTACCTTTTCCATAGTGATAGTCTCACGCGGACGGTCACGGAAGTCTGTAGGAGCAGCGCCAATCAGACGGACAACGTCCATACCTTCAACAACTTTACCAAAAATGGCATGATGGCCATTGAGCCAGGGAGTAGCTGCCAGCGTGATGAAGAACTGGCTGCCGCCGGTGTCGGGGCCGGCATTGGCCATAGATAAAATACCCTCGTCATCATGCTTCAGGCCAGGTCCGAATTCGTCTTTGATTTTGTAGCCGGGGCCGCCCATGCCGGTGCCGGTCGGGTCGCCGCCCTGAATCATAAAGCCGTCAATAACGCGGTGAAAAATAATACCGTCATAAAAGCTTTTTTCTACCAGATCAATAAAGTTTTTGGTCGTCAGCGGTGCCTTGTCCTCAAACATTTCGGCAACAAACACACCCTTATTGGTCGTGAATTTAATTTTTCTGTTTTCACTCATTGTATTTACCTCCCAAAATTATATTAACAGCATCAAAATACTTCATGCTTCATCAAGGCCACAAACAGATACAAGCCACAGCCTGCTGCAGACGCCACTGCCGGCAGCAGTGAAGGCACAACTGCATCACCATGCATAAAGGTGAGCGTAAAAAGCATCATGCAAAAATATCCCTGCATAGTCTGCAGACGCTTGGGCAGCAAGCGCTTACCGTTTTTATCACCCTTGGCCTTAACGTAATCTGCTACGCGGATTTCGGGCAGGAAAAGGATGAAGGCAACAGCCATAATAATAATATTACTCATAGACAAGTTGTTAGTAATGGTGCCGTACTGTGCGAAAATCAGGCAAGCCAGTGAAATACCCGCCAGGTACAGGCTGCGGAAGTAGCCTGCCTGGATCTGGCTTTCCAAAATATAGGCCGCACCTGTCAAAAGCGGGAACACCCAATACCCCTGCACGCCCAACCAGGCAGCAGAGCCAATCATAATCACGTTATCAATCAGGCGGTGTCTGTCACCGGAGCTGCGGTTGAGCATACGCAGGATAAACAGTAGCCACAGCATCACTAATATGTTGCCCTCGCCCAAAAAGAAGTAGGCCACAAGCGTGAGCCCGCCACCGATAAAGCCGCCCAGACCGCGGTCAGGATCCAGCTCCAGCGCTATCATATAGCTAAATAAAAAGCCCAGCGCGTACCCCAAGGCGATTCCCACGGCATCCCCCGATTCCATACCCGTAGAGCATTTCCACAGCGTTACTGCTACAGAAATAAAAACAGCACACATCATGGCTATTTTTACAGGCCCCTTATCAAAATCGATAGGTCTGCCCAGTCCCAGGTATCCGCTCAAGCCAGTGGGATCATAAACAGCAGGCTGGTCGCCTGCGTATTTATTACTTTTTTTTGACATATTATCACACCTTATCTGAAAGATTTTAGCTTATATATTATAACACACCTGCAAGCCTACGTCATTAGCCAAAAGCCTGGGACTGCCGAAGCAATCCCAAGCTTTTGCGGTTTTAATCCTGCTGCCAGGTGTCTGCCAGCTCCGCCAGAGTCAGTGCAAATGCCGTAGTACGCGGTACAGCCGTGTTCAAATCTACGGATTCGTGATCAGAATGCTCGTCATAATTTTCTACGCCCAAAGCATCCAGCGTCGGTACGAATTTGGCAGTACGGTTGCCATCCGTCAGGCCGCCTGCTACCCATTCGTTCACCTCGCCGCCAAATTCTTCCTTGACGATGCGCTTATAAACGTCAACCATCTTTTGTGCCTGCGCCGTCTTTTGCATAGGTCCCGTAACAATGCCGCCGGTAATTTTAATGCTGGTGCCAGCAATAACAACCTTGTCAGCCAATGCCTTAATTTCTGCGTCCAGGCGCTGCTGCTCTTCTACGGTAAAGCAGCGCACATTAACCTCGCAGTAAGCATCACCGGGGATAACGCTGATCTTGTCATTGGTCGAGCCAATGGCACCCACGTTCACCGTATTCTGCGGGATAAACTGACCTGCGTCCACAATACCGCGTGCCTTGAGCGCTTCGGCTGTGAAATCCGCAGGGTTGCCGGGCATAGGGCTTGCCAGCTTGTGCAGCTCGGTAATGGTGTAGGCCAGCTGATGAATGGCGTTGGCGCAGCTTTGCGAAGCGTTGCCGTGATGACCGCCCTTGCCTGTTACCTCCACACGGTATTTGGCATTGCCCTTGCGCTGGGTAACGATGCCCCAGTTAGGACGTGCCACGTCCATGATAATAGCGAAATCAGCCTGTTGCGACAGCTCTGCCACAATGCCTTCAGCAGTCTTGCTGCCGCCCTCTTCCTCGCCGTTAGTATAATAAATTATCTCTTTATAATTATCAAAGCCTGCTTCCTTAAGCGCAGCCAGACCATAAATAACCTCTACCACCGTAGCCTTGTCGTCGCCAACTCCCGGGCCCCAGGCAAATCCTTTTTCATCTACGCGGAAGGGACGGCGTGCCGCCTCGCCCTTATTAAAAACAGTATCAACGTGAGCTACCAGCAAAATGGTATACTTGCCCTTGCCTGCCAGGCGCGAAATCAAATGACAGGCTCTATCGTTATATCTAAACTCCGTGCTGGCGCCAATGGCCGCCATTTTGCCTGCAACAAACTTATTCGCAGCCTCTGTTCCCTCGCGATCGCCGTTGCCGGAATCGATATTAGTCAATGCTTCCAAGTCTTTTACATAATCCTCATAATGCTCTGCGATGTACTTTTTTACTAATTTCCTCATCTCGTTTCTCCTTTCGCCTTTACAGGTGCATATGCTTATTTATTCGTTAGCCTAAGCTGATTTTCCTGCTTAACACCTTTATGTAAGTTGAAAAAGAAAAGGACTGCCGTACCCGTTATCCCTGCCACACCATGGTGGCAGTAAACAAAGAGTACGACAGCCCTTTATAGTTGCAAAACCAATTTTTAGTGCGTCCCGTCAACAATCGTGATGCCTGCCTCCTGCAGCTCATCAATGATTTTTTTGATCGTGGGGCACAAATACTTTTCGCCATCCGGCTTTTTCTTATGGGTGCAATGGCTGATATGCAAAGCATCCAGCTCCAGTGCCTTCATACGTTCAATCTTCTTGCGTATGCCCTCCTGGTTTTCCAGCTTAGAGGCACCGCAGCCGTTGCAGGTCCACATGGCCATCAGGCGCAGCTGCTCATCCCCATACTGGGCAAAGGCTTTATCGTGCTCATAGAGGGCACGCAGGCAACCAGCCCCGGCACAGCTTGCAGATGTAATCAGACAGCGCAAAATTGCTATTTTCTTCATATGCTTTTCCTCCAATACTACATATGCTGCCTTTATTCTATCATCACCAGTAATTATTTTCAATAGCCAAGCAATAGCAGAAAGCATAGCAAAGATTACAGCTTTTCCCTTATGCCTCCAGGCACCTTCTTATATATTGCAAAGTAGTGAGCAGCTCTGCCCCCGGCGCTACTATAGCATTATAAGGCAGTGCGTAGAGCCTGCCCTCCCTTACGGCCGGCAGATGCTTGTATAACGGGTTCTGCAGCTTGGCAAGTGCTGCCTGCCTTTCTGCTTCACCACCATGATAGATGACGAAGATTTTCTCTGCCTGCAGCTCCATCAGCTCCTCCTGACTAATAAAGGGAGCACTGTAGCTGACAAGGCTTGAGCCGTAATGCTTCACTATGTCTCCGCACAGCAAATCATCACCAAACACCTCAATATTGCCACCCAAAAATTCCACAAACAAAACCCGCTGCGCCTTTATAGGCTTCGCCAGCTGCAGCTCGCTATCTATCTGCTGTAAAAGCTGCTCTGCCCTCTTTTGCCTGTGCATAATTTTGCCCATATTACTGATAAAGCGTTTTTCACTGGCAATAGTGCAGGCGGGAAACCTTCCCTTAGCAGGAATAGGACCGGAGGCATCCTGGATGTACGCCGGTACGCCTTTATCAATCCATGCTTTGGTATCACCCAGCTGATTATCGGCAAAAAAGCGGCGCCAGCCCAAAATAAAATCGGGCTGCAGCATCGTTGCCGCCTCCAGCTGCAACGGCTGCGTGTAAACCTTTGCCTGTGGCAGCTGCTTTTGCAAGGCCTCTGCCTCCTCCGCCTCTGTCAAAACCGCTGCAACGATTTTCTCCCCCGCCCCCAAGGCCAGCAAGGTTTTGACGCCACTGTTACCGCACACCAAAACGCGCTGTGGCTCCTGCTTAACCTCCACCTGCTGCGCTTCGCCGACAAAGCTGTAATTGCTGACGCTTACGGCGTTGTCGGCCTCATTGGTGGACTCCTTAGAGCCGCAGGCAGCACACAGCAGGCAGGCAAGCAATATGCCTAAGCAGGCTAATTTCTTGTACATAATTTTAGAAGCTGTAGTTCATGCCAACCAGGAAGGTGCGGCCCTGCGTATAATATAAGCTGTCCGGATCAGTCAAATCGCGGCGGTTGAAGATATTATTAATATCCAAGGTCAATACTGCGTTAGGCAGCACCTCGTGGCCTATATGCAGATTAGACAGCAGCATCGGCTTCACATCGGTCTGCTTGCTGTTGTTCACACGGCCGCCCATATAGCTCAAATTCAGCGAAGCACTGGTTTTATCATGCTCGTAATCCACCGACGTCATAACCTGGTACTTACCAAGAACATCCTTCCAGGGAGCGCTGGCAGTGGTTTTGTTCTGCGGCCTGCTGTAAATGCCGCCTACGGTCCAGGTAAGGCTGTCGCCAAGCTTCTTGCTGTAGCTCAATTCCACGCCGGTGTTTCTGTATTTTGCAGCATTATAGGACTGCGTCATAGTCGTACCCTCAACCTTAACCTTGCGCGTCGTAATCTGGTCGTCCAAATCAATATGGAAAACGGCTGCCTTAAACTGCTCACTGCCATTATCATGCTTGTAGCCTGCTTCATAATTCCAACCATATTCCGGCTTCAGATCAGGGTTCTGCAGCAAAATGCCGCTGGAATAATACAGCTGGCGGAATGTCGGCATCCTGAAGGAGCGACCGGCATTGGCATACAAAGAATTTTCGCTGTCCAGCTTCGTCAACAGCTGCAGCTGCGGCAAAAATGCGTTATAATTGCCTGCATCCGAACGAATTAAATCCTCACGCACACTCAAAACAATATTCGTTGCCTCACTCAGCTTGCGGTCATATTGACCGTACAGGGAGTAGCCATTGAGCGCATAGCTGCCAAAACGGGCATATGGCTTGAGCGCGCTGGAGCTGTTGCCAAAGGAAGCGAATTTCTGGTTTTCGTCCACATATAGCTCACGCTTAGTGTTGAAGCCTACCAGAATTTTCTCATCGGTATTATTCCATACCTTTTTGAAATCGGCGCCGTAATTTTTGTGCTTACTGCGCTCCCATTCCAGGTTAGAGGGATTCACAATATAGTAATCCGGGTTGCGGATAATGCGTTCGTTATAATAGGCAGTTGCGTCAAAGCCCTTTTGATCAGCAAAATGCAGCTGAGCAAAATGCTCGCGGTCATCATAATTAAAGTGCTGCAGCTTTTCTGAAGCAGCAGACAGATAGTCAATAGTGTATTTTTTCTTGTTAAACATATAGTTGAACTGCAGCTTGTCGTCAAACTTATAGCTCACACCAATATGATCCTTTTTGCTATCACCAAAGCCGGTATAATAAGGCACCTTTTGGCCGTTAATAGTCTTTGTTCCCTGATTTTGTGACAGGATACCTGTTTCACCCATTTCGTTACGGCCAAAGGACAGACCAAGCTTGCCTGCGCCAATGGTAGCGCTGTAATCACGCTGTCCCTTGTTACCTGCAGCAATATGCACGCTATTTTTATATTCAGACTTAGTAATGACGTTAATCACACCGCCGTAGGCTTCACTGCCATAAAGCACTGCACCGCCGCCCTTAACGACCTCCACCTTTTCTACCTCGGCCAGGTTAAGCATATCAAGATGGCTTACATTATTAAAGCTGGCAGGCACGCCGTTAATCAAGACCAGTGTGCCACCCTTGATTCCACGTAGGCTGAGAGTGCTGTTACCGGTTATAAAGCTTTGATCATGCGGGCCCATCTGTGTAAAATAAACACCAGCCTTATATTTTAAAGCATTAGCAACATCGCTGGCACCTGTCT
>CAVAHH010000006.1:0-5525 GCA_963588395.1 bacterium | reverse complement strand
CTTCCCCGGTGTAAACAGTAACGTCTGCCGGAGTTTCCAGATTAGATTTTTCGTAACCCAAAGCAGTAACATTCATTCCCGGCAGACTATATTCTGCAAGCGGCTCCTGCGCTGCACAGATGGCACTGCTAGCGGCTATCAGGCTCATAGTGATGATACCCTTCAATAATCCATTGTTTTTTAGCATCCTTCATTCGCTCCTTATCACAACAATACTCATACATTAATAAAACCTATTACGAAAAAGATTATATACTCACTTACCTATAAAGGCAACAAATTCACCATAATTAGCTAGCCATTTTTTGACAGTAAAAAAATGGCCTAACCTCCCTTGATGAAGCCATTTTATCAAATCTACCCACTAGTAGATTTTAATACATTCTTTTTTTATGCATTTTCATAGTCTACTCTAATTTCGATTTACTTTAAATAAAATAAGGATATCAGGCGTAGGTGGCTAATTTTTGCGGCATATCCCAAAGCCCTATCCGTAAAGCCCCGCCGTGCAAAAACCACATAAAAACTTTTTCTACCCTGCTGATCCTGATACTGCTGCTGTAGCTGCTTGAGCAAGGCTACATCAACCTTAGTTTTATTCCACACGCATTGCATGAAGCAGACATGCATCTTGTCGCAGGCCAATAGACGCATGCTTTCAAAGGTACAATCATCCTTAGGCCAAACAAAGCCGATAGAAGTAAAATTAAAGCCAAAATCCCCTCTGCTACGTAATAATAAGCAATGCTGACAACAAATCTGTAAAAACAACTGCCTACCATAAGCCTCCAACGCCGGCAGCACCTTTGTGCGCAGCACCAGGCTGCCAACTCCCATGGTAATACTGCTCAGATACGGATAAACAAAGCTATACCAAAATACCAGCATCTGATTTGTGAGCAGATAACAGGTATTTTTGGATTGCTTAGCCTTATCTGCATCAGCAGGTGTTATTTTCTGCAGCAGGCCGGAGCGCAACAAAACACTGACATATTTGGAGGTTTTATTGTCAGGCATCCCCACAGCCTCTGCTATATCCTTCATATGCACAGCCCCACAGGCAACTGAGCAAAGGATTGCATGATAAATATGCGGCTGCCTGAAGCGCGCTGCCAGCAAACGCTCTCCCTCATGCAGAAGCAGTGCCGTCGGAGCAAAAAACAGCTTATATAAATTATCCTTGAAGCCTTGCTCCATATCAATGTATTGTAAATATTGTGGTATACCACCAGTAACGCCATAAAGCAAAAGCTTTTCCTCATTACTAAACGGTACCAGGCAGGGCAGTGTTTCTTCATAGCTCAAAGGTTCAATATTCAGCTCCTGGTACCCTAGGCCATTTTTTACCAGTAGCTGCCGCACATACGTAGTATCCCTACCGGCAAAAAGCACCAACAGGCGCAGCTTATCACGCAGCGGCTGCAGCACTGCGACAAGAGCTGGCAAAAGCTCGGCAAAGCTTGCTTGCAGCTCCTGTACGTCATCAATAATAAAAATCAGCTTTTGCCCAAGTGCTTTATTGCACAAACGCTCCAGCAATTCCTGCCATGAGCCGCTCGAACACTCCACCAGCCCCTGCGTCAGCAGCTCTGTATAAAAGGCCGCCTTATTGGCATTGCTTGTGCTGGCACGCACACAATAACAGGCCTTACACCTGCGTCCGGCAAATTCCTGCAGCAAAGCAGTCTTGCCTATACCGTCACGGCCATCAATGCACACACATTGCAGCTCATTGCTGCTGTACAGCCTTTCTAAAAACGCCAGCTCCTTTTTGCGTCCGATAAACATAAGCTTCACCAACTCTACTCATAAGTTGGTTATATTATAGCATGCACCATACCTGGCGTAAATGCTCCTTATAATTATATCTTTGCAGCCATATTTTTTCTGAGTCTTAACACAAGCAAATACTTCAATTTTATGAAACCCACACTAAAAAAAACTATGCTTGCTTTTTCGATACTAGTAATATATACTATGTATCATGAGAAGATTATAGCAACCAAAATCCTTTAATTTTTCGCCTTGCCGGGCGCACAGGTATCTATGCTTTTAGTTGCTGTAATACGTGTATGAGGAGGCAAATTCATGGAAGCAATTCAACAAACAATCATGTATTTTCACAAGGGCGGTCTTGTCATGTGGCCGTTATTATTCTGTTCAATTGCGGTTATCGCTATCGCTATTGAACGCTTTTTGTTTTACAAGGGTGTAGACAGCGGCGCACAGTTCGCTGCCCAATACTGCTCGCTTTTGCGTGACAATAACAACACCGAAGCACTGCAGCTAGCTGAAGTAAGCAAGGGTGAATGCGCGCAGATAGTTGCAGCAGCTGAAAAAATCGAGGGTGGTAATGAGCAGAAAAAGGCTTTCATGGAAAGCCAGGCAGGCATTTTTATCGCTAAGCTGAAGGACAAGCTGGACTACTTGAGCATCATCGTCACCATGTCCCCGCTTTTGGGACTGCTGGGCACTATCGTAGGTATGATTGGTGCCTTCAGTATCTTTAATTTGCAGGCAGGTGCGCCTATCGCCATCACCGGCGGCATCGGCGAAGCCTTGATTGCTACCGCTACCGGTCTGTGCGTAGCTATTATTTCTTTGTGCGCCCACTCCTACTTTGCCCATCGCATGGACAACATGATTACTGATATGGAGCAATGCTTCAGTGCTCTCTTAGAAGCCGGAACAAGGAGTGGTAAATAATGCAGCTGCGTGATGTACGTAACAGAAAAACACCGGAGCTGATTATTATCCCGATGATTGATATCATGTTCTTTTTGCTGGTCTTCTTTATGCTCAGCACAATGTATATGATTGATCTGAAAACCATCCCCGTTAAGCTGCCGCAGGCAGCTAATGCTGCCACCGATACCACTACAACCTTTGCTGTCAGCCTGAAAAACGACGGCAAGCTGTATCTGGGTGACGCTCCGACCGATATTCAAGCCTTAGTTACGCAGGCTACTATCGAGCAAAAAAATAATCCCCGTTTTGCCATCGTTATCAGAGCAGACAAGGATATTGATTATGGCCGCGTAATTGAGCTAATTGATAAATTGAAGGGCGCAGGTATCACCCGCTTTGGTTTAGCAACGGATGGAGCTGGTAAATAATGGATAGTCGTCAGCGAAGCAAATATGGTATTTTAGGCTCGGTCGCCGTCCATGTTCTGCTCTTCTTGCTGGTTAGCTTCACAGGTTTGTTTGCCTTTAGCCAGCATCAACAGGACGATATCGTCGAGGTATCGCTTTTTGGCGGTGGTGGCGGTGGCGGCGGCAGTGATGCTGATATAGAAGATAGCCAGGATGATGAAACCACTACGGAGGATGATCAAACCCAGGAGGAGGAAGCTCCCCAGCCTGATGCTATTTGGCAAAATGAGCAAAATAAGCCGCTACCTGCTCCTGTAAAAAAGGCTCACGTCAAAAAAGCCTCACACAAGGGTAGCGGCACCGGACAAGGCAGTGGTACCGGTAGCGGCATCGGCCCTGGCAGCGGCAGTGGCAGTGGCGGCGGGCATGGCAGCGGTCATGGTACCGGCACCGGCAGTGGCACCGGTCCCGGCAGCGGTGGTGGTAGCGGTAACGCAGTGGCTATTCCCCCCCGCATTACGTACAAGTCCGACCCGGTTTATCCTGCGGCAGAAAGAAATGCCGGCATCACCGGTTCAGGCATGGTACGTCTTTTGGTCAACACCAGTGGTACGGTTGACAGCGTGGAGCTTGTAAGCTCCACAGGCAACGCCAATTTGGACCAGGCTGGTATAAACGCTGCCTATAAATGGCGTTTCACCAGCGCAGTTGGCAAAAATGGTCAAAAGGTGCGTTGTTACCTAAAGCTGCCCTTTACGTTCAGAATAAGATAAGAAAAAATTAACTGCTAGTTTGCATATGCAGACTAGCAGTTTTATTATGCCCGTGTTAATATTATCTTTTACTTTTCAGTTAAATAGGTCCAGCCATTTTCCTGACGGATTTTGCCTTCCTTCATCAAATGTCCCAAGGCACGCTTAAAGGCTGCCTTGCTGATGCCAAACTTCTGCTTGATGATTTCTAATGGCGTGGAATCACAGTAAGGCATGCTGCCACCACGCTTTACCAAAAAGTCATAAATATCCTGCGCGTCAGCAATCAGCGCATTTTCCTTTTGCAGGCGCATAGATACGTTAATACGCCCATCCTCACGCAGATAGGTAACGCGACAGGTAACCTCCTGACCAAAGTCTAAGCGTCCGCCCGGAACCTCGCTACGGTGCAGGAAGGCGATAAAGCGCTGGTTAGTAAGGATAAAAAAGCCTTCCGGTAAGATATTATAAATCGTGCCGGTAACCTTATCGCCAATCTTCAAGCCCTCTGCAGGCTTAGAGGCACGTAGCATATCCTCCTCCACGCGCATGGTTACGGCAGGACGGCCACTCTTATCACGGTAAAGCTTTACCCAGACAAGCTGTCCCTCACTCACATGGCCGCGCATCTGGCTGTAGGGTAAAAATACGCCACGCTCAGCGCCGATATCCACGAAGCCGCCATCACGTGTCACGCTCAGCACGCGCACATATCCCAGCTGCCCCTCGCGCATCTTGGGCAGCTTCATGCTGGCAGTCAGACGCTTACTGGGATCAAGATACAAATAAACCTTAACGGTATCCCCTACATTAACCTTGTCCGTCTGCTGCAGGTTATGTAGCAAAATATCATCCGACGTATTGCCTGTCCCTGCATCCAAAAAGGCACCGGCCTCGCTTGTACGCGCAACCTTCAGGCTCACCACGTCACCAGGACGGTATTTGGTATTGTTGGCTACAGCAGCAGCTTTACCTCTGCCATATTTTTTCTGCTCAATCATCAATATTCTCCACAAAGGCCTCAGACGGAGCATCTGCCCACAACTGCTCCAGATTATAAAAGTCGCGTTCTTCCTCCAGGAAGACGTGCGCAACTACATCACCGTAATCCAGCAGCACCCAGCGTGCATCAGCATAGCCTTCCTTGTGGGTAGGATGAATACCTGCCTCCGCCAGCTTGTCCTCGATGTTATCAGCAATAGCCTTTACCAATGTGCTGTTGCCGGCACTGCAGATAACGTAAAAATCCGTCACCGGCGAAAGTCCTTCCATATTCAAGAGTAAAATATCCTTAGCTTTTTTATCGTTGGCCGCAGCCGCAATCTTTTGGGCAATTTCTTTAGTATCCATTAAACATCCTCCTTAATTATTCTTTACTTTCTCAGCAACTTCTGCTTCCTTAGCCAGTTCGTCCTTATCCTTGGGCTGCAAATGCTCCCTCGGCTCCTCCTCCGCCGGTTGCTTTTGCTCCTCTTCATCCTTCAGATAAGGTATTCCCAGCTCATCAAGAGATTTGTTGACATCTGCCTGGCTCGCAGACCAGTAGCTTACACCGCTGGAATCGTCAAATTGGCCATACAGCATGCAGCTGCGCAGCTTGTCATCACCAAACAGCTTAAAGCTGTTGGCAGCCTTCAGCATCGTCAACGTATTCAAATCAGTTTCTACATATTTATCC
>CAVAHH010000005.1:10212-21604 GCA_963588395.1 bacterium | reverse complement strand
GTATATAAGTATTTTGGTAACAAGGAGCAGCTTTTTTATAAGCTGGTGGCAGATAAAAATGCTCCCTTGGTGCAACGATTGCAGGAGGCTGTGACCGGGAATTATAGCTTTGAGGAAAAGCTGAAGCGCTATTTTAGGGAAATGGTGCATTTTTATATAGCTAATAGCACACTGTGGCAGATTATCTGCTTTGAAATGCTGGGGGCCAGCAATGGCTGCCGTGTGGAGAGGGTAGATGGGGAATTTGTAGTTATCTCCCGTTATAATTCCTTAAAGCTGACAGAGGATTTTAAGGAAAGAATTTTGCGCTATCATCATTTGTTGTATACGGAGTTTGATATTTTGCATCAGCTGATTTTGCAGGCAACGGCAGATGGCCTGCTGAAGAAAAATACTGTTCCGGATATCACCACCAAGTTTGTATTTTTTGGCGTGGCAATGAGTATTTTTAATCCTAATGAGGAAGCTGTGCGTGATGTAAGCGAAGAGCAGGCGGCAGAAATTATTGTTGACCATTTCTTGCGTGGTAACGCAGTTTAATAATTAAAAAACATGTGGCAGCTGCTACGGGCATTTTTGCCTGCAGCAGCTGTTTTGCTTGTTATCCATTTTAAAGCAGAGTATAATAATGCTAGAAAAATGATTACTTTCTAAAATAAGTTACCATAAGCAAATATCGCTTTGGAGGGCAAGCATGGATTTACGTTATATTAACACCTTTCATACAATCGTAGAGTGTGGTGGCTTTAATAAGGCAGCCGAAAAGCTTAGTTATACGCAATCGACGATAACCTTTCATGTGAATCAACTGGAAAAGGAACTAGGAGTACAGCTCTTTGAAAAGGCCGGTAGGCACATGGTGCTGACTAAGGCCGGGCAGGAGCTGGTACCCTATGTCGAAAATGTGCTGCAGTCAGTCAATAATATGAAGAGCTTTCGCAGCGTAATCGAAGAGTGTCAGGGTGATATACGTATTGCTGCACCGGAATCGTTGCTCTGCTTTCATTTACCTGCTATTTTAAAGGAATTTAGGCAACAGGCACCACATGTACATATTTACCTGGATTCGCTAACCAGTAAGATAGTTTATCGTGCAATTAAAGAAAATAAGGTAGATGTCGGTGTGTTTTATGATGTAGATGAAGATGACAGCAATGTCAGGGTTTTGCCTTATCGTGATTTTGAGTCAGTACTTTTTGCTTCACCCAAGATAAAACGTTTATACAAGGATTTTATTACACCGGGACGAAGCAGCTTAGCGCGATTCACGGGCGCATCCTGACGGCCTGGGGCTTGGCAGGTATTGCCGGACCGCTACTTTTATCTATTATTTATGAGCGCACGCATAGCTACGGCTTTACGCTGTACTTTTTCAGCGGCTGCTTTGTTGTAAGCCTGCTTTTAGCGCTGGTGCTGAAGGCTAAGGGCAGGAAGCTGTAACACCTGGGTTATTTAATAGAATAAGCAAAACCTCTGTAGAATACCGTGTCTATGAGCAAAACACCAGCATTCCTGATGGTCAGAGCAGGATCATTATGAAGAAAAAGTTTTAGCAGATTGTATGCAGGTGTCTGGTAAAAATAGTCCCTAAACACAAAAACCGCCTCAGCGTACCAGTTTACAGTACGCAGAGGCGGTTAAATTTTTATAGGGTTGTGGAATCCATGTTGCAGTCTTCTAAAAGCTTTTTAGCATCAATGTATTGGGCGATACCCGCGGCCACCTTTTTTGATTCCTTCATGGCGAGTACTACGGTCGCAGGTCCGTGAACCACGTCGCCGCTGCTGAAGACGCCGGCGCGGGTGGTCATGCCATAGGGACGGTCACGCGTGATGACGAAGCCCTGCTTGTCCACCTGAATGCCGCGCGTGGTCGAAACAATGCGGGCAGCAGGCTTCTGCCCCACCGCGAGGATGACGCAGTCGCAGGGAATGAGTTCCTGGCCGCCCTCGGCGATGAACTCGCCGGCTTCGGTCTTAGTGATGTTCTGCACCAAAAGGCCTGCCAGTTCGGTTTCGTCTGTGAGCGTTGTCTGGCGGCGGATGTTGTTGAGCGCACGCATCTGCTTCTTGTTGAAGTAGGCAATGGGCTGCTTGAGGAAGCGGAACTGCACGCCCTCGGCCACAGCGGCTTCGTATTCGGACGGAAAGGCCGAAAGCTCTGCGTCCGTCTTGTGATAGACGATGGTGACGTTTTTGGCACCGCGGCGGATGGCTGTGCGGGCAGCGTCCATAGCAACGTTGCCTGCGCCTACGACGATGACGTTGTCACCTGTGTGCAAAAGCGTTTCGCTGGCATCCAGCTTGCCGCTGTCGGCCAGCACCACCATGCGCAAAAAGTAGGTGGCGGTCAGGATGCCCGAAAGCTCCTTGCCGGGAATATCCAGCGTACGTGGCAACGATGTGCCTGTTCCCATAAAGATAGCATCATAGCCTTGGGCAAAAAGGTCGTCAACCGTAAAATCCACGCCTGCCAGCTGCTTGGTCTTAATTTCTACGCCGATATGACGCAGCTCGGTGATTTCACGGCGCACAACGTCCTTTTGCAGTCGGAACTCGGGAATGCCGAAAAGCAGTACGCCGCCAGGCTCGCTTTGAGCTTCAAAAATAGTCACGTCAAAATCCATCTTTGCCAGGTCGCCTGCCACCGTCAGTCCCGCAGGACCGGAGCCGATGACGGCTACTTTGCCGCGCAGCTTGCTGGATGGATGCGTGGGCATCAAATCATTGCGGTGCGCGAAGTCGGCAATAAACATTTCCAGACTGCCGATTTCGATACCACATTTTTTGCGGGTAAGGATGCAATGAGCCTCGCACTGGCGCTCGTGTGGACAGACACGGCCGCAGATGGCGGGCAGGTTGCTGCGTTCAGATATGATTTCGTAGGCCATGCCGATATTACCCTCGCTCAGGGCGCGGATAAAGCCGGGAATATTGTTTTCGATGGGACAGCCGCTGCGGCAGGATGGTCGCGCGCAGTTCAGGCAACGGCGTGCCTCCTGGATGGCTTCTACTGTAGTCATTGTTCTGCTCATTTTTCTACCTCGTTAAATACTACTTATCATTTTTGCTGTCGTAAATGAGTGCCTCCAACTCCTTAAGACGGCCATTGATTTCTTCCATATGCTTGGCGAGCAGCTCTTCGTAATCGGCAACCGGGTCAGGCAGCTTGTCATGGTTCAGGTCGATCATGCTTTCATCATCTGTGCTGGAGGCAATGCGCACGCCATCACGCGTAACTACACGGCCGGGGACGCCGACAACGACGGAATTGGGAGGAACCTCCTTTAAAACAACGCTACCGCTGCCGATTTTGGAATTGTCACCAACCTTAAAGGAACCAAGCACCTTGGCACCGCTGGAAACAACCACGTTGTTACCAATGGTGGGATGGCGCTTGCCCTTTTCCTTGCCTGTACCGCCCAGCGTTACTCCCTGGTAGAGCGTAACGTTACTGCCAAGCTCGGCGGTTTCGCCAATAACCAAGCCCATACCATGGTCAATAAACAGACCCGAACCAAGCTTAGCACCAGGGTGGATATCAATACCGGTCAAAAAGCGCGAAAACGTATTGATGAGGCGGGGGAAAACTACCCAGCCCTTCAGGTAAAAGTGGTGTGCTATACGGTGGAGCCAGATCGCATGCAGGCCCGGATAACAGAGTGCAGCCTCCAGTCTTGTTTTGGCAGCAGGGTCACGCAGCATGATAGAATCGATGTCTTTTTTTATCTGAGCAAACATGTCAAGACTCCTTTCTTTATATTATATCAACATGTCAGGCATTTGTCTGCACTCACGCTGCACATGGGTGTAGATAAATGCTATTTCTATATTTTAGCATAGCGGTACAGTATGGTAAACAAAAATCTGTAATTATTACTAAAAATATAGGAATTAAATAATTATGAAAAGTGTTGCCATGGTCAGAGCACGGACGGAAGAAAATTGATAACATAAAAATGAGCAATCTTTATTATCTTGCTCATACATTATATTTTATAATAGTATATATTTTTGCTTAAAGGAGGGGATGTAATGAAGAATCTCAAATTACATGCAATCATTCTCGCACTAGTAATCATTGCGGAGCTGATTGGCACGCATACCATCAACATCGGTATAGGGCGGATTGTGCTGCTGCCAATGCTTTTTGCCCTGCTTTTGGGTATTTTGACGACGCCTAAATTTTTAAAGCTTTCAGGGCCGAGGGAAATGGCAGATGCCGGCAGCCTTATCGGCGTAACGCTGATGCTATTGATGGCGCGCTACGGTACGCTGGTCGGTCCTACGCTGCCCAAGATTGTAGCAGCATCCCCTGCCTTGATTCTGCAGGAGTTTGGCAACCTGGGCACGGTGCTTTTGGGTGTTCCTGTCGCTGTGTATCTCGGCCTTAAGCGTGAAACGATCGGCGCCGCTCATTCTATCGCGCGTGAGCCTAACGTGGCGCTGATTGGCGAAAAATTCGGCCTTGACAGCACCGAGGGCCGCGGTGTTATGGGCGTATATATTGCAGGTACGGTTTTTGGCACTATCTTCTTCGGTTTGATGGCAAGCGTAGCGGCAACAACCCTGCCCTTTCATCCCTACGCGCTGGCGATGGCGGCAGGCGTAGGCTCTGCCAGCATGATGACAGCAGCTGTGGGCTCGCTTGTGGCCATATATCCGGAAATGACGGATCAGCTGGCAGCCTTTGGCGCGGCAAGCAATATGCTTTCCGGCCTGGATGGTCTGTATATGTCTGTATTCATGGGACTGCCGATGACGGAATGGCTGTACAAGAAATGCTATAAAATAAAATACGGCGAGCTGCCACCGTCACGGGACGTGAAGGAGGATGAGGCACAATGAAGATTAAAGATACAATTATCATCCTGGCTATCGTAACCTTTATGAGCCTGTTCTCCAATGTTTTGGGAACCAAGGCCAACATTATGCAGTCTATTCCCGGCCTACTGATTTTGACGGCCATTGCTTTCGTAGGTATGCTGCTGGCGAAGTATGTTCCCGGAGGAATTCCTGCCGCCGCCTGGGTGGTGACGCTTGGCTGCGTGCTGACCATTCCGGGAGTGCCAGGTAGCGAATTTATCCATGCTTACGTCAAGGATGTGGGCTTTGTGGCCTTGTGCACACCGATTTTGGCCTATGCCGGCGTGGCGATTGGCAAGGATTTGGATGATTTTGCCAAAACAGGCTGGCGCATTGTGCTGGTGGCCATCGTGGTGTTCGTGGGTACGTATATTGGCAGTGCTGTAATTGCCCAGGCAATATTGCAATATATGGGCCAGATTTAAATTAAAAGCTGCTGCATACCGTGTTGCAGCCTGCCCTGTGCAGACCTGCGACAAAGGGCGTGCAGCAGTTTTTGTTCATTATGTACAAAACATTATTCTTCTCAAGCCTAAGGGAGAGGATGACTAAAGATGTCTGTAGTTTAATTGACATTACCTATTTCTATGCTATAATTATGAAGTATACTTAAATAAGTTAATAAATGTCCGTATATGATAAACATGTACAATGGAGGCGTACAAAAGATGGACAAAGAACTATTAAAACAAAAGGTATGTGCTGCGATTGATGCGCATGCAGATAAAATTAAGGCAATTTGTGCCAGCATTAACGACGAACCCGAGCTTGGCTTTAAGGAAGTAAAAACTGCAGCCAAGGTAGCTGATTTTATGCGCGATCTGGGACTGGATCCGCAGACAGGCCTTGCTATTAACGGCGTTAAGGCCCGTGCCAAGAGCGGCAGGCCTGGTCCGACAGCGGCAGTTGTCGGCGAGCTGGACGCAGTTGGCTGCCCCACAAACCCCAAGGCCGACCCTGCAACCGGCGCAGCCCACGCCTGTGGCCATAACATGCAGATTTCTACGATGCTGGGCGCTGCCTGTGGCATTATGAAATCCGGCGTTTTGGAGGAATTGGCCGGCGATGTAGTTTTTTTCGCCGTACCTGCAGAAGAATATATTGAGCTTGCTTACCGCAAAAAGCTGGTGGAAGCAGGTAAGATTCACTTTTTGAGCGGCAAGGGCGAGCTGATTTACGAGGGCGCCTTTGATGATATCGATATGGCGATGCAGATGCATTCTGATAAAAATATGCCTAAGGCTACGGTTTCTATTGGCGAAACCAGCAATGGCTTTGTGGGTAAAACTGTGCAGTATGTGGGCAAAACCGCCCATGCTGCCGATGCCCCGCATGAAGGCATCAACGCTTTGAATGCTGCCTGTCTGGGACTTATGGGCATTAACGCTCTGCGTGAAACCTTCCGCGAGCAGGACGTGGTGCGTGTACATCCCATCATCACCAAGGGTGGTGACTTTGTAAATTCCGTACCTTCGGACGTGCGCCTGGAGCTGTATGTGCGTGCCAAGACCATGGATGCTATCGACAAGACCCACACCCGTGTAGACGCCGCTCTGAAGGCAGGCGGTGACGCTGTAGGCGCGCAGACGATTATCGAAACTCTGCCAGGCATGTTCCCGCTGTCCTGCAACAAGCGTATGAACGAGCTGTTTGCGGATAACGCCAAGCTTGCTGACCCGGATGTGGAAATCAGGGATGCCGGTCACTTCAGCGCCTCTACTGATATGGGCGATGTGTCGCACCTGATGCCTGTTATCCATCCCTTCATTGGTGGTACAGACGGCCTCCTGCATGCACCTGATTTTCATATGGTGGACTTTAATGCCGCCGTGTTGCTGCCTGCCAAGGCCTTTGCTATGATGCTTGTGGATCTGCTTTATGACGACGCTAAGGAAGCAAGGGGAATCTTAGCAGACTTTAAGCCGATTTTGACCAAGGAAGAATATATCGCTAAGTTGGAAAGCTATTTTAACAAATAAAATAGATTAAATTAAAAAAACATGGGAGGGGAATGTAATGAAGAATATTAAGTTACATGCCATTATTCTGGCGCTGATCATTGTTTCCGAACTGATTGGCACTCATACCCTGAAGTTGGGTATTGGCCGCATTGTACTGCTGCCGATGCTGTATGCTTTGCTTTTGGGTATTTTGACAACACCGAAGTTTTTGAACCTGTCCGGCAAAAAGGAAATGCTGGATGCCAGCAGCCTTGTTGGTGTAACGCTGATGCTTTTGATGGCGCGCTACGGCACGCTGGTAGGACCCACGCTGCCCAAGATTTTAGCTGCTTCTCCGGCTTTGATCCTGCAGGAGTTTGGTAACCTGGGCACTGTGCTTTTGGGCGTTCCTATTGCAGTTTATCTGGGACTCAAGCGCGAAACCATCGGTGCTGCTCATTCCATCGCGCGTGAGCCGAACGTTGCGCTGATTGGCGAAAAGTTTGGCCTTGACAGCAGCGAGGGCCGCGGCGTTATGGGCGTATATATCGCCGGCACCGTATTCGGCACCATCTTCTTTGGCCTGATGGCCAGCGTGGCTGCCTCTGTACTGCCTATCCATCCGTACGCACTGGCAATGGCCTCCGGCGTAGGCTCTGCCAGCATGATGACGGCTGCTGTCGGCTCCTTGGCGGCTATGTATCCTGATATGGCTGACCAGCTTGCGGCCTTTGGCGCAGCAAGTAACATGCTTTCCGGTCTGGACGGCTTGTATATGTCCGTATGGCTGGGCCTGCCGATGACCGAATGGCTGTACAAAAAATTCTACAGACTCAAATATGGCGTGCTGCCTGAAGCACCCAAGAAGGGAGAGGAAGCATAATGAAAATCAAAGATACTCTCATCATTTTGGCTATTGTTACCATTATGAGCTTGTTCTCCAATGTTTTGGGTACCAAGGCAGATATTATCCAATCGATTCCGGGTCTTTTGATCTTGGCTGCTATTGCCTTCGTGGGCATGCTGCTGTCTAAGTATATTCCCGGTGGTATTCCTGCGGCTGCCTGGGTTGTAACCTTGGGCTGCGTGCTGACCATTCCCGGCGTTCCCGGTGCTGACTTCATTAACAGCTATGTCAAGAACGTTGGCTTTGTGGCTCTGTGCACGCCTATCCTGGCCTATGCCGGTGTTTCCATCGGTAAGGATTTGGATGCCTTTGCCAAGACTGGCTGGCGCATTGTAATTTTGGCTATCGTGGTATTTATCGGTACCTACATTGCCAGCGCCATCATTGCCCAGGCTATTTTGAAGGCCTTGGGACAAATTTAATACGTTTAACTCTTGGGCTGGTGTGCTTATGCGCACCGGCCTTTTTGTATACATATAATCTGTATTGAAATAATCTGTAAGTTAGAGTAAAATAGGACTATAAATCATGAGGAGGTATCACCATGTCTGAAATCTTAGCGGAAGCAACCTTTCCGAGTGTCATCCATAACAATGAAGTGTGCGAGGAAATTGTAAAATGGGGCAACAAGAATGGTTTCCCTGTGCAGAAGGCTAAATTATATAATAAAATGGATGGTTATGTTGGCTTTTCTCCCGATAATTATTACATTAAGGCAACCCGTCTGCCGCCTGTTCCCGGTGGCTGGAAGGTGGTTGTAGAAAAATACGAGGCAGAAACGCGCATTATTCCGCTCAACGTAAAGCCGGGTACGAATGAAATAAACCGCTTCATCCTGAAGATGATGGATGAATACGTCAAGGAAGGACTCAGGCTGGAGCTGAGCGACGAGGTGTACGAATCCTATGGCACATGTCTGCGCGATCTGAAGGTTACAGGCCATACTGTTTTGATTAACGCCTTTGAGGACTTTATTGAAAACATGCGCTAAGCTATGACTACGGGCAATGTTTTAGAAAAACAGCTGGCGCGGGCGTTGGACACGCGTCTGGCTGTTTTTATGGCTAAGGCGCAGGCAGGCACGCTGCTTGCCGACGAAATGTCACTGAACGCTGCTGCCTATATGGCAAGCGAAATTATCAGACCCTGCTGCTGTCTTTTGTGCAACAAGGACAGGCTGAAGGCATTGCTGGCGCAGACCAAGCTTTGCGCTGATGACGAGCGGCTGCGGACAAAGCTGGCAACGCTTATTTACGACGATTTAGCGCGCTGCAACGGGCTGGGATGAGTCAACGAAAAAAATCTAAAAAAGTTTCAAAAAAGGTGTTGACAAAACGGTCAACATGCTTTATACTTATATTCGTTGCTGATGCGGAAATAGCTCAGTGGTAGAGCACCTCCTTGCCAAGGAGGGGGTCGCGAGTTCGAATCTCGTTTTCCGCTCCACTTAAAAATTTGCCCGACAGATTGAGTCTGTCGGGTTTTTTAGTATTGTCAAGAGCCTTGCATTGTGATATGATATTATGAGCGATTTGTGTCAGCACATTTTCGCTATGGAAGGCTGGCAGATTAATCCGATTATTATTTTATCCACATAAATTTAAGGGAGGATTTTATTAATGAACGTTACTGTTGAAAGAGTAGAAAATGAGGCAACTTTAAAAATTACCGCTCCGGCTGCTGATGTAAATGCAGGCTATAAAAAGGCTGTACAAAAAATTGCTAACAGTGTAAATATCCCGGGCTTCCGTAAAGGCAAGGCTCCGCGCGTTATTATCGAAATGCATTATGGCAAGGACGCAGTAAAGCAAGAGGCTTTTGAAATCGTTGCCAACAAGGCTTATAGCGAAGCTCTGGAGCAGGAAAAGCTCATCCCTGTTTCTGATCCTAAGGTAGAAGAATCCACCTTCGAAGAGGGCAAGGACCTGGCACTGACCATTAAGGTAACCCTGAAGCCGGAACCGGAGCTGGGTGAATACAAGGGCCTGCACGTTGATAAAAAGGAAGCTGTTGTAACTGACGAGCAGGTTGACGCACAGGTTAAAGAGCTGCAAAACCGCAATGCTAAGATGGTAGTTGCAGAAGACGGCGCTGTAATCGAAAAGGGCGATTTCGCCATTATTGACTTCGCAGGCACTGTTGACGGCGAACCGTTCAGCGGCGGCGAGGGCAAGGGCTATCCTCTGGAGGTTGGCTCCAACTCCTTCATCCCCGGCTTCGAGGATCAGCTGGTTGGCCTGTCCAAGGGTGATTCCACCGATGTAGAGGTTACCTTCCCTGAAGATTATTTCGTAAAAGAGCTGGCCGGCAAGGAAGCAGTATTCAAAGTAAACATCCAGGATGTAAAACGCAAAGAGCTGCCCGAGCTGACCGATGAATATGTTGCTGCTAACAGCGACTTCAAAACTGTAGAAGAACTGCGTGCAAACTACAAGGAGCGTATGCAAAAGGCTGCGGAGGCTAACGCTAAGGCTGAATACGAGCATGCTCTGATTGACTTGGCTGTTGCTAACGCTAAATTCTCTGTTCCTGAAATTATGATCGAGGACAAGATCAGCCAAATGGTTGAAGAAATGAAGATGAGCCTGGAAAGCCGCAAAATGAGCCTGGAAATGTACATGCAATATACTGGTCTGGACATGGCTAAGATCCGCGAGAACCAACGTCCGGTTGCTGAAGAAAACGTTAAGACCGACTTGGTTCTGGATGCTATCGGCAAGGCTGAAAACATTCAGGTTGACATGGCTGACGTTGATGCAGAAATCGCTGCTATTTCCGCTCAACACGGTGCTGCTCCGGAAGAGGTTAAGAAAATTATCAAATCCAACGGCACCATGGGTCTGCTCTTAGCTAACATCTTGCGCCGCAAAGCTGCTCACGTAGTTATTGACAGCGCTAACTAATAATAAACGATTTTACAGTAAAGGAGTGTGACAAAATGAACTATGTGCCTATCGTTGTTGAACAATCTAGTCGTGGAGAACGGTCCTATGATATCTATTCACGTCTGTTAAAGGATAGAATAGTCTTCGTTACCGGGCCGATTGATGACAACATGGCTAATGTTGTCATTGCTCAGTTATTGTTTCTGGAGTCCGAAGATCCCGACAAGGATATCCATCTGTACATCAATAGCCCGGGCGGCAGCGTAAGCGCCGGCATGGCTATCTATGATACAATGCAGTATATTAAGCCTGATGTTTCCACCATCTGCATGGGCATGGCTGCCAGCATGGCATCTGTGCTTTTGGCAGCAGGTGCTCCCGGCAAGCGTTTTGCCCTGCCCTATTCCCGTGTAATGATTCACCAGCCCCTGGGTGGTGCCCAGGGCCAGGCAACGGAAATTGAAATCCATGCACGTGAAATCCTGCGTATCCGCGAGGAAATGAACCAGGTATTGTCCAAGCATACCGGTCAGCCGGTGGAAAAGATTGCTGCTGATACTGAGCGTGATCATTATCTGACAAGCAAGGAAGCAAAGGAATATGGCCTGATTGACGAGGTTGTTTCCCGTAGTAAATCTGCAGAGTAAGATTCGCTATTAAGGAGATTTAAAATATGAATTTTGATGACAGGCATGATGATACCCCCCATTGTTCCTTTTGCGGCAAGCACGAGGGACAGGTCAGAAAGCTGATTACTGCACGCGGCGGGGTTTTAATCTGCGATCAGTGTGTTGA
>CAVAHH010000005.1:0-10202 GCA_963588395.1 bacterium | reverse complement strand
GCAATGATTGATGAAGAGCTGGCAGCGGAAGCAGTGACTAATGTTACTGCTATTAATAATCTGCCCAAGCCTAAGGAAATCAAGGAAATCTTGGACGAATACGTAATCGGTCAGGAGGAAGCCAAAAAGACCTTATCGGTAGCTGTTTACAACCATTACAAAAGAGTCAACTATGAGATGCAATATCCCGAAGCCAAGAAGGATTTGGAGCTGCAAAAATCCAATATCCTGATGCTGGGACCAACCGGCAGCGGCAAAACCCTGCTGGCACAAACTCTGGCAAAAATTTTGCAGGTGCCCTTTGCTATTGCTGATGCCACCACCTTGACAGAGGCCGGCTACGTGGGTGAGGATGTGGAAAATATCCTTTTGAAGCTTATCACTAATGCTGATTATGATATTGAAGCCGCTCAGCGTGGAATTATCTATATTGACGAAATAGACAAGATTGCCCGTAAATCTGAAAACGTTTCGATTACCCGCGATGTTTCGGGTGAGGGTGTGCAGCAGGCTTTGCTGAAAATTTTGGAGGGCACTGTAGCAAGCGTACCGCCTAAGGGAGGACGCAAGCATCCGCACCAGGAGTTTATCAATATCGATACCACCAATATCCTGTTTATCTGTGGTGGTGCCTTTGCCGGTCTGGAGCATATTATCAATGCCCGCATCGGCAAGAAGAATTTGGGCTTTGGTGCTGATATCCACCGCAAGGAGGAGCAGAATAACAAGGAAATCTTCTCAAAGGTGTTGCCCGAGGATATCATGAAGTTTGGTATTATCCCTGAGTTTGCAGGACGTCTGCCGGTGGTGGTAACCCTGGAGCCCTTGGGCGAGGAGGCTTTGGTCAAGATTTTGACCGAGCCGCGTAATGCGCTGATTAAGCAATACAAGCGTTTCCTGGAGATGGATGGAGTAGACCTGGAGTTTGAGCCCGGCGCGCTCACCGCGATTGCCGAGGAGGCATTAAAGCGTAATGCCGGAGCACGCGGATTGCGTTCTATTATCGAATCGATAATGCGTAACGTGATGTATGATGTTCCTTCCCGTGATGATGTAACAAAATGCATTGTTACAGAAGCTACTGTACGTCAGCATTGTGAGCCGCAAATGCTTACAGAATAACAATAATGTTCAAGGGGGAAGGGTCTGTGTGCCTTCTCCCTTGTTTATTCTCATAAAAAAGAAGACGGATGCATGATAAATTATGCACCGGTCACAGCCTTTTTGCTTAAAATTTACTAGCTGAAGGAGGGAAAATATGGCTAATAGTATGATAACAAAGCCCCTGCTGCCATTGAGGGGCGTACTTATTTTGCCGGGTATGATTGCAAACCTGGATGTTGGTAGAGCTAAATCGATTGCTGCTGTGGATGCGGCACTTAATACAGATAAACAAATTATTCTGGTCGGACAAAAGCAGGTGGAGCAGGAGGATGTTACTGCCGGCGATTTGTTTGGCTGGGGCGTGCTGGCGACTGTTAAGCAAAAGCTGCAGCTGCCTAACGGTACCGTGCGTCTGCTGGTGGAGGGCTTGACGCGCGTACGCATTGTGAATGCGGCCGAGGTTCATCACGATGACAGCGACTTTTTCGTCGGCCAGGTGGAGCTTGTAGCCGGCGCCGATACAGAGGATAACGAAACAGAGGGCCTGCGCCGCCTCCTACTTGACGCCTTTGAAGGCTGGGTGGCAGTTACGAAGAAGGTAAAGCCGGATGCAGTGCAATCCTTTAAAGCAGATACTGATGTCAGCAGGGTTGCAGACATGATCATCGGCTACCTGCCGCTGGCGCTGGAGGAAAAGGAGGCGCTACTGGAGCTGGCAGATGTAAAGCTGCGTCTGCACAAGCTGTACGAGATTTTGGTGCGTGAGCAGGAAATTGCCCATGTGGCCAAAAACATTTCGGAGCAGGTACATCAGCAGGTAGAGCAAAACCAAAAGGAATATTATCTGCGCGAGCAGATTAAGGCCATCAGCAAGGAGCTGGGCGAGAACGAGGACATACAGGCAGAAATCGGCGACTACAAGGAAAAAATGGCGAAGCTGAAGCTGCCGCGTGATGTTGCCGACAAAATTAACAAGGAGCTGGGACGTCTGAGCAAGATGCCGCCGATGACGCCGGAGGGCGCAGTTATCCGCAGCTATATTGACGCACTGTTGGCGCTGCCGTGGGGCAAATTTACCAAAGATAATTTTGACCTCGATAAGGCGCAGAGGGTGCTGGATGGTGACCATTACGGCCTCAAGAAGGTCAAGGAGCGCATTTTGGAATATTTGGCAGTGCGCGCGCTGTCTAAAAATACGCGTGGACCTATCCTGTGCCTAGTCGGACCTCCGGGCGTGGGCAAGACCAGTCTTGCTACCAGCATCGCCAAGGCCATCAACCGCAAGTTTACCCGCGTTTCGCTGGGTGGTATCCGTGATGAGGCCGAAATCCGCGGTCACCGCCGCACCTATATCGGTTCTATGCCTGGTAGGATTATTCACGGCATGCAGACCAGCGGCTGCATGAACCCGGTATTTTTGCTGGATGAGATTGACAAGATGGCTGCTGATTTCCGCGGTGATCCGGCATCTGCTTTGCTGGAGGTTTTGGACCCGGAGCAGAATAACAGCTTTAGCGATCATTTTATAGAATTCCCCTTTGATCTGTCGCACGTCTTTTGGATTGTGACGGCCAATACCGTGGACAGCATTCCGCCTGCGCTTTTGGACAGGATGGAAATTATCCAGCTGAGCAGCTATACCGACGAGGAAAAGGTGAAGATCGCGCAGCTGCACCTGCTGCCTAAGGAGCTGAAGCTTAACGGCCTGGCCAAATACAAGGTCAGCGTCAGCGAAAAGGCCATCCGCCGCGTGATTCACGATTATACCCGCGAGGCAGGCGTGCGCAGCCTGGAGCGCAAGCTGGCAGGCATCTGCCGCAAGATTGCCTTTAAAATCGTCAAGGGCAACGGCAAGGGCGCGCAGGTGACCGAAAAGAATTTGGAAAAATACCTGGGACCTGTAATCTTCCTTGATGATGACATCAGCCTGGAGCCTACAGTGGGCACAGTCAACGGCCTGGCCTGGACCAGCGTGGGCGGCGAGCTGCTGAAGGTGGAGGTGCTCACCTTTAAGGGCAAGGGCAACCTGACGCTTACCGGTCAGCTGGGTGACGTAATGAAGGAGTCGGCGCAGGCCGGCTACACCTACATCCGCAGCAGGGCGGAGGCGCTGGGGATTGCTGCTGACTTTGGCGAAACCATGGATATCCACATCCACCTGCCGGAGGGTGCTGTGCCTAAGGATGGGCCTTCGGCCGGCGTGACGATGGTGACCGCTATGGTTTCGGCACTTACGGGTAGACGCGTAAAGGGCAGGCTGGCGATGACAGGCGAAATTTCGCTTTCCGGTAAGGTTTGGCCTGTCGGCGGCATTAAGGAAAAAATGCTGGCGGCCTACCGCTATGGCGTTAAGACGGTGCTGCTGCCCAAGCGCAATATGCAGGATTTGGACGAGCTGCCCGAAAACGTGCGTAAGCAAATGCAGTTTATACCCGTAGAGCATTTGGATGATGTGCTGGAATTAGCATTGGAGGCTAAAAATGGCTAAAGAACAATGGGATATTATCCGTGCAAAATATGTTGCCTCTGCCGTGCGTGCGGACCAGTATCCGCAGCCGGCGTTGATTGAGGCTGCCTTTATCGGCCGCAGTAATGTGGGCAAATCGTCACTGATTAACTCCCTGTGCCGCCGCAACGGCCTGGCACGCGTCAGCTCCACCCCGGGCAAGACGCAGACCATCAATTTTTATGAGCTGCAGGCAAAGCGTGTTATAGACGGTGAGGATGAGCGCGCAGATTTTTATCTGGTGGATCTGCCAGGCTACGGCTTTGCCAAGACCAACCACAATAATAAGGATCAATGGTCCGGCTTTATCAGCAAATATTTATCAGGCAGCGAAAACCTCGGCGTTGTCTGCCAGCTGATTGATATCCGTCATAAGCCAATGGCCAGTGATATGGAGTGCTTTGAGTGGCTGCGTGATTGCGGCCTGCGGGTGCAGGTGGTGCTGACCAAGGCAGATAAGCTGTCCAAAAACGCCGCTATGGCGCAAAAGGCCTTGTTTAAGCGTGAAATGGGCCTTACTGATGACGAAATCATTACCTATTCCTCCACGCAGCACACTATGCGCAGCGAGCTGATCGCGCGTATTATGAACGCTTTGGCCGCCAACGGGACGGCACAGGGGTAAGAAAATGCTGCTGAACCGCTTTTTACTATTCGTTATGGCGCTTTGCCTGGGTAATATTCTGCTGCGTCTGCATCTGCCCATACCCTTTTTGCTGGGAGGGCTTTTGACGGCGCTGGCCTGCAAAACCTTTGCCCGCCGGGTGCAGGTGAACTGGCCCAAAACCTGGCGCGAGTACGCGCTGATGGTGGCAGGCTACGGCATTGGCTCCACCTTCACCACTGATACCTGGCGCAGCTTTTTGTCAGAGGTTGCCGGTGTGACGGAATCTACAGTGATAATTTTGGTAAGCAGCATTGCCCTGGCCTTTGTCTTTGCCAAGCTTTCGCAGGAAAACCTTAAAAGCTGCATTATGGGTATGCTTCCCGGCGGCATGACGCTTTCTATGCTCATGAGCGAGGAGGATGAGGACATCAACCCCAACGTCGTTATGGTGATGCAGGTCATCCGCCTATTGGGCGTAGTTATTTCGGTGCCGTTTTTGGTTATCTGGCTGCTGGACGCGCAGGTCACGGGCAGCAGCATTGCTCTTCCCAATCATGGTGGCGTGCATTGGCTGGTGTTCATTCCCCTGGCCATTTTGGGAAGCTTTGTTGCCAAAAAGATTCACATGCCTACTCCCAGGCTTTTGGGACCTATCATGGCGACGTCCGCCTTTGCTGTTTACATGGGCGGCGTGCAGCCCGTGCCGGCCTGGCTGATGGCCCCGGCGCAGGTGAGCATTGGCCTCTTTATGGGCATGCAGCTGGATGCGGACCGCATTATTAAAACCAAAAAGATGGTACCGTTTGTCGTGGTGGGTACAGCCATTTTGATTGCCGTCAGCATCGGTATGGCTAACATCCTGTCAGCACGTTATGGCTTTTCGTTGATAACGGCGTTTTTGGCGATGGCCCCGGGTGGCATTGCCGAAATGTCCTTGGCAGGCATGAGCATGAACGAAAACGTATCGATCATTCTCACCTATCAGCTGGTGCGCGTATTGGCGATCAATTTGTCGGTGCCGCCGCTGATGGCCTGGTGGTTTAAGAAAAAAAATGCTTAAAATTTTTAGAGACGCAGAAAATTTTTCTGCGTCTCTTTTATTCTGCGCAATGTAAAATCCATGTAAAACCGCATACTGTAAGGCTTTACATGGATTTTACATTTTAGTGGGACACAAAAAGACCCTGCTGGACAAAAACGTCACAAGGTGTTATACTTAAGGCATGTTAAGGGTAGCACTCAAATTTAAAGGGAAGGGAAGTGAGACCGATGACATTCGAGAAATTTGTTGAAACGCTGTGCAGCTTTAAATGGTATATGGTTCACTAAGTAATTGGAGGTGACGATCATGTTAGAGAAATTTGTTAAAGCATTATACGAAATGAACTTTTACTTTATTCATTAATAGGTGACACAAAAATGCAAATTGCGATTTTCTAAAAACGCCCGTGGCAGTGCTGTGGGCGTTTTTGTTATTATATAAGCAGCCTTTGGAATACAAAAAGACCGGGAGCAGCAGGCACGCACCTTGAAAAAGTGCGGCCCTTCTGCTTCCGGCCTTTTGTTGTGTTATAACGATGAATTTTTGAGAACCTCTTCCAGGTTGCACACCTGCTGTGAGTTGCGCGTCTTGGAATAGAATTTTAAAAAGTGCTGCGCTGCTACCGACAGCGGTCTGTCCTTGACCTTGACGACGGTTTTGTAAACATCGGCCTTGATGTCCGCAATCGTACGGGTGATGAATTCACTACCCAGGTCCTCGCCCGGTTCAACCGGCACGATAGAAACCGCAGCCTTGGCGCGCGTCCATTCCAGCGTGGTGCTGCGGGTGGTGCTGGTGCAGGTTACGCGCGGCACGATGGAGGCGGCGGCGCAGGATTTGAGGAAGATTTCCGAACAGCCGGCGCTGAGGCTCAGAGGAATATCCTCCAGATCTCTTAAGCTGACATTATTTTTGCTGTCGTCCAAAAAGACGGAATCCTTATGAAAGACTGCCGTCAGCTCCTCGTCACGGCGGAAGAGCACCTCGAAGTTATCCTGGTGCTCAACCGGCACGCTCAGGATTCCCAGCTCGGTGATGCCGTTCAAAAGCTGCTGTGTCTGCTCGTTTATGCTTGCCTCGAACAGCTCGCATTTAATATTGGGGTAGAGCGTGCAAAAATCCTTGAGCGAGGATTTGATAAAGAGCGCGCTGCGGGAGTTGGCGATGCTGAAGCGCAAGGTGCCGATAACGCCGCCCATAATGCTTTCAATCTCGCTTTTAGCCAGGTCCTCGAGAGCGCACATGTATTTTGCCTTTTGGTAAAGCACGCGTCCTGCCTCCGTTAGCAATATCTGCCTGCTGCCGCGGGTAGTGATGATGAGCTTGGTGCCGAAATAGTTTTCCAGGGCACGCAGCTGCTTGCTCAGTGCAGGCTGGGCGATGTGCACATAATCGGCCGCACCGGTAAAGCTGCCGGCTTCAATGATGGCCAAAAAGTTTCTGTAATTGTCTAATTCCATAAGATGTAGACCTCCAACTACTACTACTATCCATATTCTACTATAAAAGGTACGATGTACTAAATATAGGTATAATATATTTAGTGTACCATATTGGTTACAATATTTCAATAATCAAGGATATTATAGACTACTGACTGCCAAAAAAGAAATAATCAAATGTCATATTATTCATTCCAACGAGATATTTTTCTTATTAAGCAATATCTGTTATACTGTACGTGCATAAAGGTAGAGGCTTTGTGCGAACGCAAATTGATAACTTTGACTATTAAGGAATGAAAAAGGAGAGAAACATCATGGCTGAAACAAAGAAAGCAGTCGAAACGGAAGTTAGCTTGTACGATCATCTGTGCCAACAACGCAAGGAGGCAGCAAAGGTTTTCCCGCATTGCGGCGAGCATGGTTTTGATTTCATTAAAAGAATTCATGGTTGCAAATTGAGTGACGCATCTGTAAAAGCATTGAAAAGAGGCTAAGGGACATGAGCTTCGTACTTAACTATTTGAGAGAACTAGATAGAGAACGTTATATTAAATGCTTGAAGAATATCCTGCTGTAAGCTGATAATATATATTAATTTTGCCAGCGTGTGACGATGTTGTTATAGTACCTTCCTTGTGCATCGTCATGTGCTGGCTTTTTGTTTTTTTTAGCCAAGGTGTATCCATAAGTAAAATATGAGCGATATTCATAACTTGTATTCCATACAGGTATTTTTATTAAAAGAATCAATGTAGTATAATATTAAATTGCGTGCTGCTATTACTAGCTAGAATTAAGTAACTAAATTATACTAAAAAGTATATAACTTTCATTCCAACTAGCTATTTTTATTATTTTGGAATATGTTGTATAATCTCTAACAGTGAAAGGCACTCTCCAAAAGGAACGGGAAAGGAGCTGATAGGTTTTGGACATTGCACTTATCATGAATGATGAAAAAGAAGATTTTAAGATTCGGGAGTACCTGAAACAGGTAGATAAGAAGTTTTACTATCGCGCTATCGAAAACAGGAAGAAGGAAGGCAAGGTCTTCCCTCATCGTGGCGAGGATGGCAGGCTTTTTGTCAACACATTCCAATATGTAAACCTATTTAAGAAGAAATAAGTGGAGGGAAATTTTTATGACACCAGCAATTAAATGCTTGATCCTGCTTGCAGTAGTTGCACTGTTATTCGTAACTGAAATGATTCCGCTGGCTATGACCGCAGTCCTGGCTGCTGTAGCCTGCAGTGCACTGGGCCTTGTTCCGGAAAACCAGATTTTCCTGGGCCTTGCAGATTCTACCGTAGTTCTTTTCGGCGGCATGTTCGTCGTTGGCGCTGCTATGTTCTATACCGGCCTTGCTCAAAAGGTTGGCGGCGCCGTAGTTAAACTCTTTGGTACCAATGAAAACAGCCTGATGTTTGGTATTATGATTATCGCGGCTGTTATGTCCGCATTCCTGTCTAACACTGGTACCACTGCCTGCCTGATCCCCGTTGTTATGGGTATCTGCGCACAAGCTAAGCTGTCTGCTTCCCGCCAGCTGATGCCGTTGGCCTTTGCTGCCGGCCTGGGCGGTACCTGCACCCTGATCGGTACCCCGCCTAACATCCTGGCAAACGTTGCTCTGAAGGCAGCAGGTATGCCGGAGCTGCAATTCGGCTTCTTCGAATATGCCTACATCGGTATTCCTATTACCGTCGCAGGTATCATCTACATGATGTTCGTCGGCAAGTACATCCTGCCGGAAGCTAAGACTGACGAGGTTGTAGAGGTAGAGCAGGAGATTGATGCTACCAACACTACTCCTAAAAAGCAAATGATCTGCGCTGTTATCATGGTTGGCGTTATCGGTTCTATGGCAACCAGCATCGTTCCTTTGGAGCTTGCTGCTGTTGTCGGAGCGGTACTGTGCGTATTGACAGGCTGCATCACTGAAAAACAAGCCTATAACTCCATCGACTGGATCACCATCTTCCTGTTCGCAGGTATGATTCCTGTAGCAACTGCTATGAATACCAGCGGCGCCGGCAAGCTCATTGCCGAGGTTACCGTAAACATGATGGGTGGCAACCCGTCTCCGTACCTGGTAACTGCAGTACTGTTCGGTTTGGCAGTTATCCTCACCCAGTTCATGAGCAACACCGCTTCTAAAGCTCTGCTCTGCCCGGTAGGTATCGCACTTTCCTCACAAATGGGCGCATCCCCGAAGGCTGTACTGATGGCAATCCTGATTGCTTCCAGCTGTGCATTCGCATCTCCTGTAGGTACTCCTCCGAACACCCTGGTGCTTGGCCCTGGCAAATACAAATTCATGGATTATGTAAAATGCGGCGGTGGTCTGGTAGCAGTCAGCATGGTAGTAGCAATCATTGTTATTCCTATCGTATGGCCGTTCTTCCCGACTGCAGCATAATTAATTAGTAGAAACCACACCATTTAGTTAGTCTAACCACCTTTCTGAAGCTGCCTGCGCCGCCCCGCACATTGCGGAGCGGGGTGCTAAGGCAGTAAGTCTTGGGATAGAGAACAAATTATTATATACGGGGCGAAGCTTACAGACGCGCAAAGCTTCACCAAATGCTTACATTACAAATTCCTTCTTTCTTGTATATATTGGCTTAGGGGACATTGGCAATATATATAGGATATAATGTAGAAAACTACCCTTCATCATGTTGGACAGAGCATGACGGAGGGTAGTTTTATATTGCGTTTATAATTGACGTACGTAAATATGTACGTTATAATAAAAAGAGAAATTTAGGCCCAAGGCAAAGGAGTGATAACGGATGACGACGATGACAGCGACGAATTTGCGGAAAAATATCTATGAAGTGCTTAACAATACTGCTAAATATAATGAAGTTTATAACGTTACCACCAAGGAGGGCAGCGTTGTGCTGATGAGTGACGAGGATTACCGTGGCTTGATGGAAACAGTTTATCTGCATTCCCAGCCGGGTGTTGTAGAGAGTATTTTGCGTGCAGACGCAGAGCCGTTAGCAGACGCGGTGGCTGCAGACGAGGTTGACTGGTGATGTACAGGGTTGTTATTACCAAGGAAGCTCTAAAAGCCTTACCCAAGCTGAAGGCGGCAGGCTTGAGTAAAAAGGCCAAGGCTTTGGTTGAGCTTTTGGCAGTTAACCCTTTTCAGAATCCGCCGGCGTATGAAAAGCTGGTGGGAGATTTACAGGGTATGTATTCACGCAGAATAAATATCCAGCACAGACTTGTTTACAGGGTTGATGAAGAAAATAAGCTGGTAAAGGTTTTATCTATGTGGTCGCACTATGAATATTGCTAAGTGACTTATAGATAGGATATAATATATTTATACTTAACATATAGGAGAAGCAAAATGTTTATTGACAGAGCAAGAATTTATGTGGAAGCAGGTGATGGCGGCGACGGCATGAGCAGCTTCCGCCGTGAAAAGTTCGTCGAAAAGGGCGGCCCTGACGGCGGCAACGGCGGCCGTGGCGGCGACGTCG
>CAVAHH010000004.1:0-24134 GCA_963588395.1 bacterium | reverse complement strand
TCTTTAGGGATAGCATGCCAGGTAGCGTTATCTGGCTGGATGCTGCTGCTCAAAGAATAGCCGCCTTGGATGAGCCGCTGGAGCTCAACTTTGTGCGCAAGCATGTGCTGGAAGAAGAAGGTGAGCTGGAAAAGCAGGGAATGGATAAGCAGTCCGCTTGGAGACAGGCGTCCTACCGTGTGTTTGGCGATCCTCCGGGTGCGCACGGTGCTGGTGTCGGCGGTGTGCTGGAGGCTAAAAATTGGGAAACGGTGGATGATTTAGCTGCTGTATATACCCGTTGGGGCGCCCATGCCTATGGGGCAGGCAGCGAAGGCACTTATCTGCCTGATGCGTTTAAACGACGCATGGCACAGATTGATTTGACGGTGCAAAATGTAGACCATCGTGAGTCCTCTATGCTTAGCGGTGATGATTATAATAATTATCGTGGCGGCATGATCGCCGCCGTGCGTAGCTACAAGGGAAGCATGCCACGCAATTATGTGAGTGATAGCAGTGACCGTAGCAAGGTGCAGCTGCGCAGTTTGACGGAGGAGCTCAAGCGTTGGTTCCGCGGTGAGGCGATGAGCCCTAAATATATTGAAGGTATGAAAAAGCATGGCTACAAGGGTGCAGGAGATTTGGCCACATATGTCGCCGTGAGCTACCAATGGGATGCCACCAGCGAAATCATGGAGGACTGGATGTACGAAAAGTATGCTGCCAAATACGCATTAGATAAGGATATGCAGGAGTGGCTGCGGCAGGTTAATCCTTGGGCTCTGCATCGTATAACCGAGGTGCTGCTCGAAGCGCAGCAGCGCGGTTTGTGGCAGGCAAGACTGGAAACGAAGCAGGCACTGCAGGAGTTGTTTTTGAGCATGGAGGGTGACTTAGAGGAGCTGGGCGAGCAGCGTTGAAGGATGGATGCTGAAAGGCTTGCCAAGATATAAGCATAAGAGTAAATCAAACTGCCGCTTTGCAGGTTTTTTAGCCTGCGGCGGTAGTTTTTGCTTGAGGGTATTGCAGGAATATAGCTTAGAATATAAATAATGATTAGCAGGGAGGCGGACCGATGAAGATTGCGTTATGTCATTTAAATTTGAGCTATGGACCGCAGAAACGGAACTTGCAGCTGCTGCAGCAGGCAATGCTTATAGCAGCGCAGCAGGGGGCGCAGTGGGTGGTTACGCCGGAAATGGCGGTGCAGGGCTATTATTTTTATAACCTGGACAAAACAGCTAAGGTAAAACCGCAGCCTGCGCCGGAGCTGCAGCCGTTGGCTGAGCAGTGCCGTGAATATAAGCTTACGCTCTTTTTGGGCTGTGGTGAATATGATGCAGTCAGTGGTAAGAATTTTAATACCTGCCTGGTATTTGGCTCTAACGGTAGTCTTATTGGCAAACACCGTAAAATTTTTGGCGAATGTCTGGGAGCAGAGGCTTGGGCCCGTAAAGGCAGCAGCTTTACTGTTCTACCCTGCAATGGTTTGCAGACAGGCGTTTTGGTGTGCGCGGATTTGTGGTTTGAAGAAAATTACACAGGCACTAAAAATGCCGGTGCCGAAATTATCGTTGACCTGGCTGCCTGGCCGCCGACACCGGAATGTGGTAATCCACTGGGCTCCTGGCAGCATGCTTCAAGGGAAACTGGGCTGACGGTGGTGCTGTGCAACCAAACCGGTAAGGCTAAGTGGATGGATATGACAGTGGGGCAAAGCGTGGTCATTGATAAAGGAAAGCTAAAGCTGGCGTATAGCGGCGAGCCTGCGGTGCTGCTTTTTGATTACGATACAGAGAAAAAGCAAGTGTTGTCTGTAAAATATAAAGTTTATGAAATAAAATAAATAAAGACTACTTAAATAAGTGAAATAATATTCCGTTTAAGAATATTATTTGCTAAAACGCTTGACGATGGTGTTAGAAGCAGTTAAACTGATAATGTAAAAGACAGAATATTGGGAGATGAGAGTGAACGGTAGTTATGCTGTGCGCCTGACTTTGAGAGAATGAGGGGCGGATAGCGTGCTATAAATTTTTATGGAGGTAGGTTTTGAGTATGAGAAAGGTCAAAGAACTGAAAAAAGCTGTAGCATTGTCCGTGCTAACAGGTGTAGCTGTATTGTGGGGCGGAACGGCGCTGGCTGCTGAACCCCTGCAGGAGTTTGCGCTGGATGAAATGGTGGTTACGGCTACCAGAACAGAAAGTAAGGTTGTGGATGTCCCTGTAAACACAACTGTTATTTCCGCTAGCAAAATTGAAGCAAGACATTATCAGGATGTCGCAGATGTATTGAGGGATGTACCTGGAGCAAGCGTGCTGGATTCCGGTACCGGTGCTTCTGAGAAAAAGATTGTTTTGAATGGCGATGCACGTGTATTGGTATTGGTTGATGGCAGACGTGTTAATTTTGATATGGGCGTAGGTAGTGGCAGAGGCAGCTATGATTTGAATCAATTGCCTGATGTCAGCACTATTGAACGCATAGAGGTGGTTAAGGGGCATGGCGGCGCTTTATATGGCAGTGATGCTGTCGGAGGCGTGGTAAACATTATTACCAAAAAGATGGACCACAGCTATGGCAAGGTGTCTATGGGCTTTGGTTCCAATCAGGCGCGTGATGCTAAGGCTATGTACACCTTTAAACAAGGCAAGACTGGTGTTATGGTAGCAGCCTCCAAATATAAGCAGGGTTATTACAAGTATAAGGACGCATCAATGGACAGCACCAAAAGATGGCCGATAAGCTCTACGTTTGAAAATGAAAAGGTTTCTGTAAAGCTGTCCCAGGAATTGTCTGATACCAGCAATTTGGAAATTGGTTATGATTTTAGTAAGTATGAAGGCCTGCGTTCTACCTCTGCTGCTTCTAAATATACTCCGAGTGCTTCCTTCAGTAATAAAAAGACCAACGTGTTTTATGCAAAATATGATTGGCTCTTAAACGGCAAGGATCAGGGCTATGTACATTTGTATCGCAATACGTTGGACTATTATAATGCAGGCGATATGGAAGAAACAGATACAGGGTTTGAAGTGCAGCAGGCTATTACTACGGCCGAAAACAATAAATTGGTTGTGGGTGCTTCCTACCGCAAGGGCAAGGCGTTCAATGCAACGTCTTATGCACATGAGCAAAGTATTAATAACAAAGCAGTATTTTTGAATGATCAATGGGAGTTCGCACCTACCTGGACATTAGATGCAGGTGTGCGCTACGATAAGCACAGCACTGCCGGCAGCAAAACTACCTGGAGTGCAGGCTTGAATAAGAAATTTGATGAAAACAGTCACGCGTACTTTAACTGGGGCCAGGTATTCAAAGCTCCGACGATTGACGATTTGTACTATTATGTAGATTATGGTCAATGGGGCGGTTACTATGGTGATCCCAATCTGAAGCCGGAAAAGGGCGATACCTGGACTATTGGTTATGGCACAAAGATTGCTGATAAAACCGAGGTTAATGTAAGCTATTTCCAAAGTGATTTAGATGATGCGATTGCCTGGAAATCGTATGGCAATGATTATTACGCTTCTAATGTTAACAAGCAAAAGAAGCGTGGTATGGAATTGAGTATCAATCACGAGCTTAATGAAAATTGGAATGTGGAAGCTTCCTATAGCTACGTGCGTGTAAGAAATAACAATAATGACGGCTTGGGCTACGTGCGCGATACCGGTTATATTCCCAACATGTACCGCTTCGGTGTACGTTATCACAATGATTTGTGGAATGTAGATGCGTTCCTGCGCGGTGGTAGTGGCGCAGATGCATCCGCTTATGTAGATAGCAGCTATGTAACGCTGGATATGGCTGCAAGCTATAAAGCAACTAAGGCTTTGTCCTTCTACGCTAAAGGCTACAATTTATTGAATAAGGCTTATGCAGAAACCTCTGGTATTTATGGCGGCAGTTACCGCTATCCTGCCCAGGGCAGACGCTTTATCATCGGCGCAGAATATACATTCTAACTCCAATCTCAAAATCAGCTAATATTTACGAGGCGGCGCCTGGCGCCGCCTTTTGCTGTACTTGCAGCAAAAAATGTTGACTGTAATAGCGGTATATATTGTGATATACCATACTTTAATACAAAAGATTATGGGCAAGCGTTCGATTATGAACGCTTTTTTTATTGGTGTGAAAAACAGACCCAGCCAGTTTTTATATCAGAATACAACATGCCGGCGGACAGGTTTGTTTGTATTGCAGAAAAAGCCAAAAGAAGCCTTCTGAGTGGTCAAGGCAACGGCAAGCTAAAAACAGAAAAGATATTTGTACCGAAGCACCAAAGCGGCTGGTACAGCAAAGCAGAAACAACATTGTTTTAACGAATAATAAAAGCGCAGACATAAAAGTCTGCGCTAATTTTTTTATGTAAAATAGCAATAACTTGAAAGAAAATACTTGACTTATAAATCAAGATATGGTATAATTAAAGCATAGAGAGGAGGTGATGAAGATGGAAATCGAAGAAATAAAATACCTGCTAAACCTGTTGTTACCCCTGCTTTATCCAGATATAAGACGTGCAATACAGAGAATTTGGAGGAAAGCAAAAAAGAAAACTCCTAAACGAAACCACCACTAAGGTAAAGTAAAGGAGTTAGGTGGAGGGAGCTGGCGACTCCCTTCACCTACATTATAACATAGAAGGGAGAAAATGCAATGAAAAAGATTAGAATATCAGATGTATTGTCTTTAGTATGTTTTGTATATGCGTTAAGTTGCATAGATTTTGACAAGGAAGCGGTCAAGGCTTTTGCCGCTGGTGCTGTGATTGTGTATTGTGTTATGAGAAGGCTTAGGGAGTAAAATGCAAGAGCTGATGTTGATAATATCTATTGCCGCATTGATTGCAGCAATTATATCATTGGTTAAAGTGTTCAGAAAGTAAGGAGCGATTAGCATGGATGAAATAAAAAGCACGTGGGGCGGCGCAAGGAAGGGTGCAGGACGCCCGAAAGGCTCAACCAACAAGGAACCCAAGGAAGTACGTCCACAACATCAGCTGAGGGCGTTTGCTGACGAATGGGAGATGATCAAAGACTTTGCAAAGCTGGTAAAGCATGTATCTAAAGAGGAATGTGCACTGGCGTTAAAGGCTTTGGAGGATGGAGCGTTCAGAAAATAAAGAGGCGATAGAATGCGACATTTTTCTGTGCTATAATATAAAATGACGATAGAGGGATAAAGTGATACCATTGACACAAGAGAGCTGGCTACATCGTGGCTGGCTTTTTTGTTTGCTTGATTACGGCTTGAATTTTTATAGGTTCTTTCAAGATTTTGGCGAACGGGCGGGTCGGCTGACTCCCAAAAACGTTCTAGATTTTAACTAAAAAAATACAATTTCCTTCCTGTATAAACATTACTTGACTTTGTAACGCTTTTGCTTTGCAAAGTACGGAATTAGAGAGGGTGAGAACATGGCGAGAAAACAGGAATTAAAGGGCACTGGTGTTGATTTGGCAAGGTTACTTTGCATAACTGACCGCCGTGTCCGCCAGCTTGTAACTGATGGGATAATTACAAAACAGCCAGAAGGTGATTACCTTTTACCTGAGGCCATTGCGGAATATTACGCTTTTAAGTATAAGCCGGATGAAGCAGTTGACTACATGGAAGAAAAGGCCCTGCATGAAAAGGCTAAGCGTGCTCTGGCAGAATTGGAGCTGGCAAAGCGTCGTAATGAGGTGCACGATGCCGAAGATGTGCAAATAGTAATGGTGGACATGCTGACTAATTTGCGCAGTCAGCTTCTAGGACTGCCTACAAAGATGGCGCAGCAGTTGGCAGAACGTGACGCAGGGTATATTGACAAGGCATTGACTAAAGAGATAGAGGAACGCTTGTCAGAGCTTAGTGATTACTCCCCAACGATGTTTGATATGGAGGCGGCAGCTGATGAAGAAGAAGACGATTGAGCTGTTCTCCAAAATCGCAAAGTTGGCGCTAAAGCCGATACCTAAATTAAGCGTATCTGAATGGGCTGACCGTTACCGCTATTTATCTGCTGAGGGTGCTTCAGAGCCCGGGCGATGGCGAACAGACCGTGCGCCATACCAGAGGGATATTATGGACAGCTTCACCCAGTACGGCGTTAAAAAGGTTGTTGTAAAGTCGTGTTCGCAGATTGGCAAGTCGGATATCATGAATAACGTTATAGGCCGCTTTGCGCATATCGCGCCTGCTCCTATAATGATGATACAGCCAACGATAGATATGGCGCAGAATTTTTCCAAAAGCCGTATCGCACCGATGATAAGGGACAGCAAGGCCTTGCAGCTAGTCTTTAGCTTTGCTAAAAGCAGGGAAAGCAGCAACACGATACTTTCCAAAAGCTTCCCCGGCGGCCGCTTGATTATGGCGGGCGCAAACAGTCCTGCAGGACTTGCCAGCAGGCCGATAAAGATATTATTGTGTGATGAGGTTGACCGTTTCCCCGTGAGCGCAGGCAGTGAGGGCGATCCTATAGGCCTTGCCAGCAAGCGTATGTCTACATTTTGGGACAGGGTGATGGGCGAATTCAGCACACCGACGAACGCAGGCGAAAGCCGCATTGATGATGAATACATGGAAGGCACGCAGGAAGAATGGCAGCATAAGTGCCCTAACTGCGGCGAATATCATTTGATCACGCATAGAACGTTAAACACTGATTATGATGTTTTTACCGACAAAAAGGGACAGAAACACGTAGCGGTAAACTCCGTGCAGTGGCGTTGTCCTGATTGTGGCTATTCGTTCAGTGAGGTGCAGATGCGCCATGCTCCACAAAAATATATACCGCAAAATGCTCCGGCACTAGAAAAGGGTGTGCGGAGCTTTTTTGTAAACTGTTGGGCTTCACCCTGGCTAAGCTGGGAAAGCGTTATGCAGGAATGGTTAGAAGCTAAGGGCGACCCTGAAAGGGAAAAGGTTGTCTATAATACGCGCTTTGGAGAAAGCTATGAGGCTACAGGCGAATTTGAAGGGCCCGAGCTGTTTATGCAGCGGCGCGAAAGCTACGGGGCAGAGCTGCCGGATGGCGTGCTGTTGCTTACTGCTGCCGTGGACGTGCAGGACAACCGCTTGGAATATGAAGTATGCGGCTGGGGCGTGGGCGAAGAGTGCTGGGGTATAAAAAAAGGCATTATTTGGGGCGTACCGGACGTAAAAGAAACGTGGGAGCAGCTGGATATGCAGCTTGATCGCCGTTACCGCTTCAAAAACGGCGTAAGCTTGATGGTGGCGCGCACTTTTATCGACAGCGGCGGCCATTACACCCAAGAGGTATACCAATACTGCTTAACGCATATCAGAAGGCAGCGCTTTGCTATTAAAGGCTCTTCTGTGCCTGGCCTGCCGGTGATGGATAAATCTTCAAAGCGCACTGCCCACGTTACCAACAGGCACACAATACCACTTATTATGCTGGGTGTTGACAGTGGCAAGCAATATGTCATGGACAGGCTTGCAATAGAAACGGCTGGCCCCAAGTATTTTCATTTTCCGCTTGATGACTGCGAAAGCCTGCCTGAGCGTGGCTACGATGAAGTTTATTTTAAGGGCCTTATCTCTGAAAGACGTGTACCAAGAAAGAAAAACGGCCGCCTGATGTGGCAATGGGAGGTTATTGCCAAGGATAAACGCAATGAACCATTGGATTTACGCGTTTATAATCTGGCAGGTATGTTGAGTATCAATGCAGACTGGGAGCAGTTGCGTGAAACGATTGATGAAGCAACAACAGAAGAAAAACCTAAGGCGAAAAAGGCGGCAAATAGCAGCAGGCACAAATACGGCTGCTTAAAGCGGGGAAATATGGAGTGATATTATGGCAGATGCATGGATGAATGAGCGATTAAGGCAGTATGTAGCGGCCGAAAAGGCTATTTTGATCAGTGGCCAGAGCTACCGCATTGGCAACCGCACACTTACAAGGGCGGATCTGGCCGAAATAAGGGCAGAAATAAAGTCGCTGGCGGCGGCAGGGGCGACTACTGACGACGATGCACCGAGGCGCGGACGGCGCACGGCGCAGATAATTTTGCATGATTAGGAGGCAGTGAATATGAAAAAACGTCGTAAAGCATACCAATCACGAGCGCGGCACCCTACCGGGGCTGCAGCTCCAAAAGTTAAGAACAGCGGATACTCTGAGGGCGGTGCGTCTAAAACCAAAAGCACACTAAGGGCCTATAATCCTATAAAAAGCAGTACGCAGGCGGACGTTGACGCGAATTTGAGCACGCTGCGCAGTAGGAGTACAGACCTTTATTGTAATAGCCCTATAGGGTCCGCCGCTCTTAATGTTGCAAGAAACAACACCATTGGCGCAGGCTTGAAGGTGTTCCCGAAAATAGATTACCGCACGCTGAGAATTACGGCAGACCAGGCAAAAGAGTGGCAGCGCAACACGCTGAGGGAGTTTGAGCTGTGGGCACAAAGTACAAGCTGCGACCTGTATCGGAAAAATAACTTCTACGATATGCAGGACGTGCTTTATCTGAGCTATCTTATGGATGGTGACGGATGGGTGGCGTTGAAATACAGGCCGCCAATAGCAGATAATCCCTATTGCCTACGCTTGCAGCTGTTTGAAGCGGCCAGAGTATGTAATCCTGACAGTTCGGCGGCTTATGGACCGCTAGCACCTTATACTGTTGAAATGCATAATCCCAAAAACGGCAACCGCATCATCAACGGCATAGAAATAAACCGAGACGGCGCTGTTGTTGCCTATTGGGTGGCCAACAGAGTGCCCTTAGACCTTGCCAACACATCTAAGGTGCTGGAATGGGAAAGGGTAGAGGCTTTTGGCAGGCGCACAGGTATGCCTAATGTGCTGCAAGTAAGCCATGAGGAACGTCCTGAGCAGTATAGGGGGGTGCCATATCTTGCGCCCGTTATCGAGGTTATCAAGCAGATAACACGCTATGGTAACGCAGAGCTGACAGCGGCGGTAATTAAATCATTCTTTACACTTTTCTTTACTTCAAATTCCAGTAGTACCAGTGATGTATTTGATGTTGTGGATGAACCTATGAGCTACGACGATAAGCGCGAGGCTTTGGACGGCATAGATTTGGGCGTTGGCAGCGTCAATCTTCTGCCGGAGGGCATAGACGTAAAAGCGATTGATGGCAGCCGTACCATGTCGACGTTTGAAGCGTTTACTAACAGCTTAATCACCCAGGTGGGCGCGTCGCTGAACATTCCATCTGACGTGCTCATGAGCAGGTTCCAGGCTTCTTATTCTGCGAGCCGTGGCGCGCTGCTGCAGGCGGCCGCGCTGTTCAAAACACGGCGCACATGGTTTGTCCGTGACTTCTGCCAGCCTGTTTATGAGGCGTGGTTAGCTGAGGCGGTGGCTATAGGGCGTGTGCGTGCGCCTGGTTATGGCACTGATCCGCTTATTACCAAGGCATGGAGTAAGGCAGACTGGTTCGGCCCTGTTATGGGTATGCTTGACCCTGTGAAAGAGGTTACTGGTGCGGCATTACGTCGCAAATACGGCTTTAGCACAGGCGAAAGGGAGGCTGCAGAGCTTACCGGTTCAGACTACGACGACAATATAGACCAGATTGCGCTGGAAAATGCTACATGGTCCAAGCGTGGCCTGGCTGTTCCTGTTGCTGATAATACTGGAAATGCTGGCAATAGTGCTGGGGGAGGTGAGGAAAATGAGTAAGTTTTGGCAGGTAAAAAACTATGTCAACGCTGATAGCGAGATTTTGCTGTACGGTCCTATTGCCAGTGAGCACAGCTGGCTGGGGGATGAGGTGACAGCAAAGGATTTTGCGGATGATTTGGAAAGCATGAACGGCGAACCGATTACTGTGCGCATTAACAGCGGCGGCGGTGACGTTTTTGCAGCTCACGCAATTCATAATCTGCTTGCAGCGTACAAGGGCAAAGTAACGGTTGTTATTGACGGCCTGTGTGCAAGTGCTGCCACAATCGTAGCTATGGCAGGGGATAAGGTGATTATGCCTGCAAATGCGCTGTTTATGATACATAACCCCATGATCGGCCTGAGCGATTTTTACCAGGCAGCAGAGCTGGTAAAGGTGACGGCCGCATTGGAAAAAATCAGAGACAGCATTGTCGCCGGCTACCGCAAGCGCTGCAAAGCAAGCGTGGAGCAGCTAGAGGCGATGATGGATGCGGAAACATGGCTGAGTGCTGAAGAATGTCTGGCACAAGGCTTTGTTGACGCTATCGAGGGCGAGATAGACACTGTGCTGGATAATAATAAGCTGGTGGTTAATTCTGCTGCTTATGATATCGGCGGCTTCAAAAATCTTGCTTCGCTAAAAAATCATATAAAAACAAAGGAGACTAAGGCAATGACTAAGTTAGACTTAATTCTAAACAAGTTAGGCCTGCTTGACGAAGTGGACGCAGAAAAAGCAGTAAACGCGCTGCAAGCTGCGGATCATGAGCAGGCAGTGCAGCAGGCTGTGGCAGCTGAGCGCGCACGCATCAATGAGCTTCAAGCCGTCGATACCGAGGGTAATGCGGCTGTAGCTGCGATTATTAGCGCAGCTGTGAAAGACGGCAAAAGCGTAAAAGATATCCAGGCGTATATCGACGCTGTAAAAAACGTGCCGCAGACCAAGGCACAAAGCTTTGTTGCTGACCTGCTGAAGGACAATGCGGAATCTGGCGTGGATAACCTGGAAGCACTGCCCAACGAACAGGCAGAAAACAACAAAGAAGCTGACGTGAAGGCTATGGCTGACATGGTGGCAGCAATGAACAAGTATGGAGGTAAAAAATAATGGCTGAATTGGTAAGCAAATTTGACGGCGTAACCTATGATGAACTTATCGGCGGCACTGCTGTGGCAGTGATGACCGCTAACGTGACTATTGCCAAGCTGAGCGCGGCAGCTAGCTACAAGCGTGGCACCTTGCTGGGCGTAGTGACCGCCAGCGGTAAATATGCTATTGTTGACAGCGCGGCAAGCACCGGTGAAAAAGTGGCAAGCGTTGTGCTGGCAAAAGACATTGAGGTTGGCACTGCTGATGATGTGGTAGCAACTGTTTACACCCGCGGCATCTTCAACCGTGAAAAGCTGATTGTAAAGGCTGAATCTGACAGCGCTTCTGCTCATGAGGAAGAATTGCGTAAGGTTGGCATTTATCTGACCAGCGTAAAATAAGGAGGTTTTGAATTATGGCATTTGATATTAATGATACCCGTACTCTTTTGGGCGTAATTGAGCAAAGCTATGCTCCTACTACTACCTTAGTAGATACCTTTTTCCCTACCGCCCAAACCTTTACCACTAACACCGTATCTATGGAATTCCGCAAGGGCGGCCGCAATATGGCGCCGTTTGTAGTGCCTGGCGGCAAGGGTGTGAACGTTGCACGTAACGGCAGCGTAGTGCGTGAGTACAAGCCGCCTATGATGCGTCCGAAACGTGTTATTGAAATTGCAGACATTGCAAAACGTGGCTTTGGCGAAAACATTTACAGCACCCGCACCCCTGAAGAGCGTGCCACCGAAATGCGCGCCAAAGACCTGCAGGAGCTGCGTGAAGCCTGCGCACGTCGTGAGGAATGGATGGCAGCACAGCTTTTGATTAATGGCGAATACGACATTAAAGGCTTTGCTGATGATGGCGTGGCAACTGTAGTGGACACCATGAGCTTTGGCTTTGACGGCAAGACCACCCTGAGCGGTTCTGACACCTGGAACAATGCAAGCGCAAAGATTTATGACAATATCGGCGACGCTTCCCAAACTATCCGCCGTGCTGCTGGTGACATTCCCACTGTGGCAATCTGCTCCAGCAATGTGGTTAAATATCTGCTGGCTAATGAGCAGCTTTACAAGTATCTGCTGGTCCCGTCCCGTGACAATCTGGCACTTATGAGCCTGCAACCGAAACTGCAGCGTCCTGACCTGATGCGCGTAGGTTATATTGAATCCCTGAATCTGGAGATTTATTCCTACGACGGCGGTTACGCTGACGAGGAAACCGGCGCTTACACCACCTATATTCCTGATGATCACATGATTATCGGCGTGCCTGGCTTGGGACGTCGCCTGTATGGTGCTGTAACCCAGCTTGAAGAGGATAAGCAATTCCATACCTACGCAGCTGCCCAGGTTCCCAAAGTTACCATTGACGTGGAAAGCGACACCAGCTCTTTGGCTGTAAGCTCCCGTTGTGTGATCTGCCCGGATTACCTGGATAAATGGGCCGTGCTAAAAGTAAAATAAGAGGTGTGCTATGCAGGTTATTATCAAGAAATTTTCTTTGATGTATAACGGCGAGCAGTTTGTTGGCGGGCAGGTTGCGGATCTGCCCGACGATATTGCCGCTAACTTGGTTAAAAATGCTCCTAAGGAATTTGCGTTGGTGAAGGCAGAGCAACAGCCTGCAAAGAAAAGCAGGACTGCCAAAAAAGCGTCTAAGGACGATATACTGCCTGATATTGACGCTTCCTCACTGGTTAAATGACACCATTTCAAGAGCAGATAGCGGCAGATAATGCGGCGGTATTTATCAATGATATGGAATTTGCGGAGCTGCATAACCTGAACGGCATCGAATGTAAGGCCATAGTGCAGGATATATCCATTGCACAAAGCCTTAGTATTAGCTTGGGAAAAGACGACAATTATTACGGTATTTACGGCGAGCGCTTGCAGGTGAACTGCCTGAAAGCTGATTTGCCGGAGGTACCTGTGTATGGTATGCAGTTTTATCTGGATGATAGGCTGTATGAGGTGGAAAGCACCGGCGACGATATGGGTATTCTTACTATTCAGCTGGTAGCTAATAACAGATGATTAGCATAGAAGCTAAAAACCTAGAATACGCCAGGCAGCTGCTGGCCAACGCGCCCAAGAGCGTGCGCTATGCAGCAATTAACGCCATCAACCGTACTGTCACCAAGATGAAAACGCAGGTGTCCAAAAGCATACGCAAAAACTACTTGGTAAGTGCTAAAGATGTAAAAGGAACCCTGAGCATAAAGCGCGCTTCAGGCGCAAGACTTCAGGGTTCTATTACATCAACAGGCCGCTCACCGTTATTGACAGCGTTCAGGGTGCGTGTAAATAAGTGCGGGCCTGTAAAGGTTCAGGTGCGCAGGGGCGTTAGCGCCAAAGCTGTGCCTGGCTTGTTTTTGGGAACGTCACGCAGTGGTTATATAGGTGCTATGATGCGCAAGAAAATCCATGCGCGCTATCCCTTAAAAATACCCTACGGTCCCAGTGTGCCTAAAATGTTCGGCTCTGAAAACGTTTTGACAGAGCTTACACCCATGGCAGAAAAAACGCTGAACGAACGCTTTTTGCATGAAGTCGAGTACCAATTCAACAAGGGAAAATAATTAGGAGCAGTTATGACCACAGTAGAATTAATGGATAATCTTGCAGAATTTCTGCGGCCTGTTGTGGCAGATTACAGCACCAAGCAACCGTCAGGACAGCGTTCTGTTAAGGTGTATGCAGGGTTCCCTCCTGCAAGATTGACGGCTGAAGAGCAGGCATCCTTTATTTACGCGCTTGTGACAGACGCACAGGATGCAGCAGATGACAGCATGAGCACGGCAACGGTGGAGATTGGCTTTAGTATCTACGATAACAGCGATATGGACGACTGGCGCAGCTTGTACAACCTTATGGAGCATGTAAGGCAACACCTTTTGAAGCATCGTTTCGTCGCAGCAAGGCACCGCCTGCAGCTACCCTTAAAATTAGAAGTGCCGGCATCACAGCCTGCACCACAATGGCAGGGGAAACTTATCGCTGTTTACACAATAGGGCAACCTTACGAGGAGGATATCAATTATGGCGAAAGCTAAAAAGACAGAGAAAAAAATATACATAGGGCCAAACCTGAGTCACGGCAGATTACAGCATGGCGCGATTTATATTGGCGGCCTGCCTACACATTTGGCCGCTGAGTTTGAAAGCCTGCCGGCATTGGAGCGCCTGTTTGTTCCATTGTCTGAAATGAAAGAAGCTGTTGAGCAGACTCAAAAGGCAGGCACTCCCCTAAACAAGTATTATCAACAAGCTATGGAGGTGTAAAATATGGCATATAAACATGGCGTATACGTCAGTGAGGTGGGTACCAGTATTGTGCCTGCGGTGAATACTACTGCCGGCCTGCCGGTGGTTTTCGGCACCGCACCTGTTCATCTGGCAACCGACAGGGCGGAAGTGAACAAGCCTATTTTGTGTTATAGCTATGCCGAAGCTGTGCAGCAGTTCGGCTATAGCAAGGACTGGGAGAAATACACCTTGTGTGAGGTTATTTACAGTCAGTTCGCACTGTATAATCGTGCACCGATTGTGTTCGTTAACGTGCTTGATCCCGCAACTCATAAAAACACTGTCACCAACAAAGAAGTAAAACTGACCAACAAGGTGGGCAAGGTGGAGGCCGCTGTGCTGCTGGAAACCTTAAAGGTAAAAGCGACCAGCTCTGGTGCTGCCTTGGTAGCAGGCACCGATTATGAAGCTGCCTACGATGATGACGGCGTGCTGAACATCACTGCACTGGCTGATGGCAGTGTGGCAACTGCTACTACCTTGTACGTTGATTATGACGAATTGGACGCAAGCGCAGTTGACGCAGACGATATTATCGGCGGTATTAGCGTAACAGATGGCAGCTATAAAGGCTTAGAGGCATTAAATAAGGTATTCCCTCTGACCGGGCTTGTACCTGGCATTGTTCTGGCCCCGGGTTGGAGTGAAGACCCGACAGTTGCAGCAATTATGAAAACTAAAGCCGGCAACATCAACAGCCATTTCCAGGCTATTACGTTGAATGATGTGCCCACTAGCACAGTAAAAAAGTATACTGATGTAAAGGCATGGATGAACAATAACAACTATACCGATACGGCACAAGTTGTATGCTGGCCGATGGTAAAAATGGGTGATGATGTTTATCATATGTCTACCCACGTTTTGGGCGTTATTGCAACCGTCGACAGCAGCAATGATGATGTGCCATATGAAAGCCCGTCTAACAAGACCATGCAGATTAACGGTACCTGCCTGGCTGACGGCACTGAGGTGGCGTTAGGGCCTGATGAAGCAGAATACCTTAACGGTCAGGGTGTAGTTACTGCATTAAACTTTATCGGCGGCTGGAAATGCTGGGGTAACCGCACTGCCTGCTATCCGTCTAACACTGACGTAAAGGATGCGTTTATCTCTATTCGCCGTATGTTCTACTGGCACGCGCAAACCTTTATCCAGACTTATTGGGCAAAGGTGGACAAGCCGATTAACAAGCGCTTGATCTAGACCGTGGTGGACAGTGAAAACATCCGTTTGAACGGCTTGACCGCCCAAGGGTGCATTTTGGGCGGCCGCATTGAGTTCCGTGAGGATGATAACCCCACCACCAATCTTATGGATGGCATTATCAAATTCCATACCTACCTTACTCCGTGCTCCCCTGCGCGTGAGATTGAGAACGTACTGGAATATGACCCAGAATATTTTGAAACGCTTTTTAGCTAAGAAGGAGGCAAGAATAAATGCAGGTACCTGAGAAATTAATTAATTTCCGTGTATACCAGGATGGCACCGATTTGGTGGGCATTGCAGACGTGCAGCTGCCTTCTTTGGACTCCATGACCGAAACCGTCAAAGGCGCAGGCATTGCGGGCGAATTCGACAGCCCTGTACTGGGACACTTTGGCAGCATGGAGACCGTGCTGAACTGGCGCACTCTGGAAAAGCATAACCTTACATTGGCAGCGCAGACTGGCGTGAACCTTGATTTGAGAGGCGCACAGCAGATTTACGACAGCTCTTCCGGTAAATATGTTACCCGTGCTGTAAAGTGCGTAGTAACTGGTATTACCAAGAAAACCGAGCTGGGCAAACTGGACGTAGGCGCAACCACCGGCACGTCTAACACTATCGAGACCGCTTATATTAAAGTATCTATTGATGGTGATACTGTACTGGAGCTGGACAAATATAATTACATCTGCAATATCGGCGGTGTTGATTATATGGCTGAAATCCGCGAGGCATTGGGATTGGTGTAAACAAAATAACCCCTGGCGTGAAGCTGGGGGTTTAGTTTAATATTGAGGTGCAAAATGATTGATATAAGCAAGGTAGAGGCGGCTTTGCAGGATATTACAGGCAAAGATGTATTAAAGGCAGAACGCCAGGCAAGACAGCAAGGAGATATTACCCCATCTATTATGTTATCAAGTAACTTTCAGATGATTTTGCTTGCTAACGCATTACATGTTCCGCAGGAAGAAATTGAGGAGCTGCCGGCGAATAAATTTATTCAAGTTATGGCAATGGTAAGCAATTTTTTATTCGGTTCGGAATCAATGATGGCGACGAAATAAAAAGAGCAGCGCTGAGCTGCTCTATGAATTCGTTCACCAGTATTGATTTCTTTTTGAATGAAACATTAGAGGATTTGGTGGAATGGCTGAAGCTTATCAGTGCTGCATGTGATAATCAAAAAAAGAACTGATGCATAGATATAATTTATAAAAAAACGAGCCAAGAAAAACACCAACAGCTAAAAATAATGCAACAACAATAAGTTGTACAATTACGGGAACAAAGCTATTTGTGGAAAGATTAAAAAAAGTTCCCACAGCGGCACCGATAACAGCGCCGGCAAGGCCGCCCATCGCCATTGATGGTGCTATAAACAGCCCATAAATAACAAATGCTACAAGTTTTTTCCACATAAAATCACTCCTTTAAAAAAGTATATCACGAAAGGAAGGAGGTAACAAGATGAACGGCAAAGAATTTGCCATGTCTTTTTTGATAGGTGCAAAATTACAAGGAAATTTCAATGGTGTTTTTGGCCAAGTATTTGAGAAATTCTCTAGCGCTGCTAAAAACACAACGAATTATACTAATCAAATAAAAGCTTTAAATAAGGCATTCTCCACCGGGGTTATAAATCAGAAAAGTTTTCAAAATGCGTTAAACGGAATGAAACCCATTGCAGGTATTGCTGGCAGTATAGCAACGGCCAAAATGGCTAATGTGGCATTTGAAAAAAGCTTAGACACAGCACGAAAATTTGCTGCGCCAATGCTGACAGCGACAAATGTTGCAGCTAAATTTGAAGCGGCCATGTCTAAAGTTGGTGCTATTACTAGTGCTAACGATGCCGATATGAAGGAGCTTACAAAAACTGCTAGGGAATTAGGCGAAAAAACGCAATATACAGCCACTCAATCAGCTGAAGCTATGAGCTATTTGGGTATGGCTGGTTGGAAAACTAAGGAAATTATAGCTGGAATGCCTGGTATGTTAAATCTTGCTGCTGCCGGTGGCACTGACTTGGCTCGTACTGCTGATATTGTTTCAGACAATTTGACAGCGTTTAATTTGGCTGCTGATAAGTCAACACACATGGCAAACGTTTATGCTACTGTTATCACTAACACTAATACTAATGTTGAAATGTTAGGCGAAACAATGAAATATGCAGCGCCAGTGGCTGCAGCATTTGGTGTTACTATGGAAGAAACCGCGGCGTTAAGTGGTTTAATGGCTAATAGCGGCATTAAAGCAAGCCAGGCGGGTACATCTTTGAGAAGCGGCTTTTTGCGATTGGCCGGACCTCCTAAAATGGCGCAAAAAGCTATGGACAAGCTGGGAATATCGCTTGAAGATATTACAGCTGAACAAAAAGAGGCTACGCTGGCTATGGAAAGCCTAGGCATAAAAATGTCAGACTTTCAAGGCCCTCATAAAATGGCAGGTATTTTGACCGAATTACGCAATAAAATAAGCGGCTTAAGTGAGGAAGAACAGCTTGCAAACATGAAGGCAATTTTTGGCACTGAAGGTGCTACAGGTTGGCTGGCAGTATTGAAAAGTGGGCAAGGTGAATTTGAGAAATTAGTTGACTCATTAGAAAAAGCAGATGCTGTTAGCGATGGTAAGGGCGGCACTAAAGGCGCTGCTGAACTAATGGCAGCAAGGATGCAGGACAATGCAGCTGGAGCTGTTATCAGGTATCAATCTGCTGTTGAATCCTTACAAATTACTATGGGAGAAGTATTTTTACCAACTTTAACAGCTGTTGCAGATGCTGGCGCAAATGTTGCACGCTTTTTAAGTCAGCATGAATGGATAAGAAATTTAGCAATTGGCTTTGTGGCTGGCGGTGTCGCTCTTAGTGGGTTTGTTATGGTTGTTTCAGGTGCGATGGCTGTATTTAGAGCTTATAAAACTGCTGTACTGTTATATAATGTTGCCAGTGCTGCTTTTAAAGGTGTCACTATAATTTCCACAGCAGCTCAATGGGCATTTAACAGTGCCTTACTTGCCTGCCCTATTACTTGGGTAATCGCTGGCATTGCAGCATTAGTTGCGGCTGGCTATGTTTTATATACAAATTGGGATACTATAAAGGCGTTCTTTACAGACCTTTGGAATAATCCGCAGTCAGCATTAAACCAGTTCATAGACAGTGTGAAAGCTAAATTCCAAGAAGCTTATGCCTGGGTAATGGAAAAATGGGAAGCAATAAAGAATTTTATTTCTACTCCTATTTTTGGCAAGGTAAATATTGCGGCGCAGGGCGGCGATGGTGTTGCGCATAACGCCAGTGGCGGTATTTACGGCAAGGGCGCGTTTTTGACGACATTCGCAGAAAACAGCGGTGAAAGTGCTATACCGCATACTCCTAACGCTCATAATATCGGCCTGCTGGCAGAAACCAACCGCATTATGGGTAATCCCTTGGGCGGTGGCAGCATTAACGCTACCTTTGCATCTAATATTACAGTGAACGGCGGCAATGCTGACCAGGTGCAGCAGGTACTGGAAAGCGAGATGGCTAAATTCAAGCAGATGTTAGCAGATTTGCAGAACCAGCAAAGGAGGCTGAGCTATGCCTAGTACATACACAACAACGCAGGGCGATATGTGGGATTTGATCGCAAAAAAGGTTTACGGTACGGAGCTGGCGTTAAATGTGTTGCTTGCGGCCAACCTAAAGCACATTAACACCGTGGTGTTCTCTGGCGGCGTAGTGCTGAACTTGCCAACGTACAGCGCTCCTAAATCGTCAACGCTGCCACCATGGAGGCGTTAGAATGTTTAGTGTTACAGCAAGAAAATGCGAAGTGTTGGTGAAATACGATGACAAAGATATCAGCACGGATTTACAGCCATACTTAAAGGGCGTTAGCTATACCGACAACCTTTCGGGCGAAGCGGATGACCTGCAGCTGACGCTGGAGGACAGGGAAGGCTTGTGGCAGTCAGCGTGGTTCCCGGACAGGGGTGCGACGCTTGACGTCAGCATTAAGCTTATCAATTGGCAGGGGATAGATGAACAGACAGTGCGGCTGGGACTTTTTGAGATTGACGAAATCACAAGCCAGGGCGTGCCTTGCGAGGTGCAGATAAAAGCTGTAAGCGTGCCTGACGATAACAGCCTGCGTGGCAAGGAACGCACACGCAGCTGGGAAAAGGCAGAGCTAAAGAAAATCGCAAGCGATATTGCTACAGGCGCAGGGCTTACATTGGTATACGATGTAGAGGGTTATAACCCAACCATAGACAGGGCAGAGCAGACAGAACAGTCTGACCTGTCCTTTTTGTATAAGCTGTGTGCTGATCACGGACTTGCACTCAAGATATGCAACAAGCAGGTAGTTGTTTTCGATGAAGCAAAGTATGAAACGGCTGAGGCCGTTATGGTGCTGCTAAAGCCTGGCGTGATAAGCACCAGCACGCTTACCAAGGTGGACAAGCTGAAAAGCTACAGCCTGCGCAGCAAGATACGCGATATCTACAAGGCCTGCCATGTGAAGTATCAGGGTGGCAAGAAAAAGGCGAAAGTTGAAACCACCTTTACAGATCCTAACAAAGCAGCAGGCAAGACGTTAGAAGTAAACGAGCAGGTGAAATCTATAGCAGAGGCCGAAAGGCTTGCCAAAAAGAAGCTGAGGGAGAAAAACTGCGAGGAATTTACAGGCAGCTTTAGCTTTTTGGGTAATCCCGAGCTTTTGGCGGCGGTAAACGTGCAGCTTGAGGGCTATGGTGCTTTTGATGGCAAATACATCGTAACCAAGGCAACGCACGACATAGGCAGCGGCTATACCACTAACATTGACATAAGAAGGTGCTTGAATGGATATTAATCAGGTGAAGAATTTAATTCGTGTAGGGCGTGTGTCCAGCGTTAACGGCGCGGAGTGCAGCGCACGTGTCACCTTTGGCGATAAGGACGATTTGGTCAGCGCGGAGTTGCCTGTTATCACGTTCGGCAGCAGGGGAACGCGTGCCTACTGGGTACCTGAGATTGACACACAGGTGCTGTGCATTTTTGACCCTAACGTCAGTGGTAACGGCCTGAGCGCAGGCTTTATTGTCGGAGCATTTTACAGTGACGAGGATGCACCAGCAGAAAGTGACGCTGATGTTAGGAGTATTACCTTTGCCGATGGCAGCTTTATCCGTTACAGCAACGGCGATATAGAAATCAACGCTAAGGGTAATTTAGTGCTTAAGGGCGCTAATATTACACTTAACTAAAGGGGTGATTATATGCCGAAAGCTACAAGGTTAGGCGACAATGACACAGGGCACGACGCCTGCCCGCCTACAGCGTTGATCAGCGCTAGCACCAATGTGTTAATCAACGGCAAGGGTGCAGGGCGTGTCGGTGACAGCTATGCGACGCATGGCTGCGTAAATCACCCAAGCCATAGCGGCGTTATTGCCAGCGGCAGTAGCAGCGTGTTTATTAATGGCAAGGCTGCGGGGCGTATCGGCGACGCTGTAAGCTGCGGCGGCTCTGTTGCTGAGGGCAGCAGTAATGTAATTATAGGAGGTTGATATTATGCTTGTAGGCTTTATGTCAGACATTCCTTTTGTAGTATCAAGCAAGTATATCCGCACATTTGATGATTATAGCCGTGGCAGTGGCGGCCGTTGGGCGCAGCATGATATTATCGGTGAAAAGCCGGTGCTGGAATTTTTGGGCCCGGATGTGGAGAAAATCAGTTTTACCATGCACCTGCGTGCGGATCAGGGCGTTAACCCTGCTGACGAATTAGAAAAGTTGCGAAAGCTACGTGATAACGGCAAATATTTTCCGTTGGTTATCGGCGGTAAGATGGTTACGGATAACATGTGGGTGCTGGAAAGCCTGGACGAAACAGTCGCTTATTGGGGGAAGCTGGGCAGTATGCTGAGTGCCAAGGTGACTGTGACGCTTAAGGAATATGCAGGGGGATTGACGTTATGACATACGATGTATTTGCAATGCCACAAAACGGCATAGATTTTGCACCAGCTACCGAGGCGGCTGAGATTTTGCAGAATGTGCGCACTATCATAACAACCACGCAATATTCTGTGCCGCTTGACAGAAATTTTGGCATTAATGCTGATATGTTAGATTTGCCCATGAACGTGGCGCAGGCACGCTTGCAGTCAGAAATCATCACGGCTATAAAGAAATATGAAAAGCGCGTGGAAATAACTTCTATAAGCTTTGCCGGCACGGCGGACGGCGTGCTGGTTCCGAAAGTGCAGGTGAAAATAAAAGATGAGTAAATTAGAAAATCTGCCTGATATTGTATTTGTTAATGCTGACGCGGATGAGGTTAAAAGCTACGTTGTTGGTCAATATGAAAAAATATCCGGCAGGACGTTGGCGCAGGGTGATCCGGTGAGGCTGTTTTTGTTATCCGTTGCGGCGCTGATTATCCTGCTCCTGAATAAAATAAACGAAACAGGCAAGCAAAACCTCTTGCGCTATGCGACAGGTGACAACCTGGACCATATGGGCGTGCTTGTAGGCGTGGAACGCACGGCGGCCACGGCAGCAGTCACCACTATGCAGATAACCTTATCCACCAAGCTGGGCACTGCTGTAATCATTCCAGCAGGAACACGCTTTACCGCCGGGGACAATGTTTTCTTTGCGCTGGATAATCCGTTGGTTATTGCAGCAGGTGAAACGACTGGCAGCGGCAGTGCTACATGTATGGATACCGGCGAGGTTGGCAATGGTTATTTAGCGGGACAGCTAAAAACGCTGGTTGACCCTGTGCCTTATGTTGCCAGCGTGGCCAACACCACGACAAGTGAGGGCGGTGCAGAGCTGCAGGATGATGACAGCTTCCGTGAGGATATACGCCTGGCACCTGAAAACTTTAGCACGGCAGGCCCTGATGGTGCTTACAGCTACCATGCAAAAAGAGCATCAACACAAATTGCGGATGTGACGGTGTACTCCCCAGAGCCTGGAGAGGTGGAGGTGCGGCCACTGCTTACTGGCGGTGAAATCCCCGGCAGCGAAATGCTGGCAATAGTTAAGGCTGCCTTAAATGATAAAAAAGTGAGACCACTTACGGATAAGGTTACTGTGATCGCTCCTGAGCAGGTAAGCTATGCGGTAAATATGACCTATTACATTGATAGCGATAACAAGACGCAGGCAACGGCTATTCAGACCGCTGTAAATGCAGCGGTGGATGAATATATCACCTGGCAGAAATCGAAGCTGGGCAGAGATATTAACCCGTCAGAGCTGATTGCGAAGGTGATGGCAGCAGGCGCTAAGCGTGTTACAGTTACATCTCCTGCTTTTACAGTGGTGGAAAATACACAGGTGGCCGTTTGTACAGAAAGCAACATTGTGTTAGGAGGAATAGAGGATGCTTGATTTGAGCGATAACATTCTGCAAAAAATTCTTCCTACGTCTATCAGAAGCGACGCAACGGTGCAGGATATTGTAGAGGCTATTAGCGACAAGCTGGTGGAGCTGGACGCACAGTCAGAATATGTGCTGTTATTACCAAGGCTTAACAAGCTAAGTGAAGCAGTGGTGGATGAATTGGCGTGGCAGTACCACGTGGATTTTTACGAGAACACATTTAGCATTACCAAGAAAAGGGCGCTGATAAAAAAGGCACTTGCACAACACATGTATAAAGGAACTCCGGCGGCAGTCGAGGAAGTGTGCTCCGATGTGTTCAAAAATGCTGTAGTGCAGGAATGGTACGACTATGACGGCGGTAAAGCATATCATTTCAAGGTACGTGTAGCGCAGGAAAGCGTACCTAGTGAGGAAACCATAGCAAGTCTTACAAAGGCTATAACCGCCTGCAAGAACACACGCAGCTGGCTGGACGGCATAAGCTTTTGGTATCAGCCAAAGGGTACTATTTATTGTGCCGGCGTGATGTGCAGGCATAAAAAAATCAGCTTCAAGCTGTAAGGGGGTGAGGATATGCTGCAAATAGATTATGAAGGACCGAACCGCAACCGCATTATGCTGACCAAAGGCGACAGTGCAAAGCTAAAGCTGAAGCTGTACGATGCGCAAAACAAGCTGCTGACCTTAAAGGATGGCGACACGGCTGTATTGACCATCAAGCAGAACATAGACAGTGATGATGTGGTTTTGCAATTAACGGTTGACGACTCCCAGCAGTTCACCTTTGCACCTGCTGACACGGCAACGCTTGACTGTGGCAAATACTGTTATGACATTCAGGTAACGTTGAATGATGGCAGCGTTTACACGGTAATACCTCCTTCATTGTTTGTGATAGCTAAGGGGGTAACGTAATGGAAGCTATACACATAATCGGAAAATTAGAAACCACCAAAGAAATACGTGGACTGATATCCTGCGGCATAAACAGGATAGGAGAATATGAGCCGCTACCAGTGTATGGCGGTGATTATGAAGTCGTCAGCAAAGCTAACAAAGACAGTTATCTCGAAACTAAAAATAAAAAATTGACAGACAATATCCACGTGAAAGAAATCCCGTATTTTGAAACTACTAATTTGTCAAACGGCTTGACTGTATACATTGGCAGTGAAGTTGAATTTGAATAAAGGAGGCCAATAAATGTCAAATTGGGGAAAGCCTGTGTTGACAAAAAAAGGCCTGCTATTGCAGGCAAAGGTTGACGCAGGAACGGAAATGTCATTGACAAAATGTAAACTGGGCAGTGGTGAGCTGCCTAGCGGCCAGAGTCTGGAGGATTTAACAGACCTGATTACGCCAGTGCAGACGTTGGAAATTGCGAGCATAAGTTATTCAGAGGATGACAAAGCCTGCGAAATTACCACAACGACTGATAACAGCGGCTTAACAGCAGGCTATTATCTGCGAGAGTTTGGCGTATACGCCCAAGA
>CAVAHH010000003.1:0-26102 GCA_963588395.1 bacterium | reverse complement strand
TATCTGCAGCATTTTCCACCTTTTTCCATTTTTTGTTATTTTTCATCCAATATAGGTACAAAGTAGGCATCTACGCCGGTAATCTCACCAGGCTGCAAACGCACAAAGGTTTCAGACGCTTTGCCATCGATAACAAAACAGGAATAGGTATATTTGCCCTTGGCAGTGCCATTATCCACATCCTGCTCCCCATCAGCCGAAGCAATGAACTGCTGGTAGATCAAATCGCAGTCATCACATTCCTCCGCCTCGTAGCTGCAGGCACCGCTAGGCTCTACAATGGCGATGCCTGCGCCCTCACGGCCGAAGATAGGCTTTTTGATATAACGTCTGCCACGTAGCGCGTTGCTGTCCAGGTATGTCGGGGTCAAACAGCTGCCTATTACCTCTTCCTCCTGCGGCGTCCAGAACAGACGGTGCTGATACAAATACCAAGCCAGCGCCAGCAGCGCCTTGTTTTGCAGCACAATAGACTTTACCGGATTCACCAGGTCTACAGCGCCAAAATTTGCCAGCTCCATCAGCTTCAATCCCACAGGATAACCATCAGCACTTTCGTCATCCATCAATAGCTCCAGGGGATGCAGACGGTAGAGTATATCAATTCTGTCTTCCTTGTTTTTAAACACTTCATTGGCAGCATAAACGCCATCGTCGTGCACCACCAGCTCCTCCAGCCCCAGCAGGCGGCAGGAAACAGGCAGCTTATCCATAATACGCTCGCGCAGCACGCTTCTTACACGCTCAAACAAAAACTTGGCGTTAGCCCAGTCCTCGCTATAGCTGCGGTCAGCGGCAAAGGCAATACGCACCAGCTCGCGGCCTGCATATTTATCCTGCTGCAAAAGCGTGATAAACGGCTCTGCCAGCTCTGCCCCGTCCGAGCGCGGTGCAAGCTGCAAATTGTGCAGCCTGCTAAAGTAGGATTCGGCAACCTTGTTGGCATAAAAGGTTTCAGGCAGGGCGCAGGGTGTATCCGAATTGATTTCTACCAATTTATAACAGCCACCAGCATCCTTAACAAAGTCCAAGCGGCTGATATAGCTGACGTAGCTAGAAGCATCGCCCAAAATATAAGGCGTGAGCTTATCCGTCATATTCAGCAGGTTAAACGGCATTTTGCCGCTGCCTGTGCGCAGTGCCTCCACCAAACGCGACAGCGCCGCCACCAGCGCGCTGCTGATAGCCTGCAGCCTGCGCTTTTCATCAGCGCTCATCAGCATCGCCCCCAGCGTGGGATAACGGTTCTCCCATTCCGGTGCGTCCACATAGGGCATAACCTGCCTGTCAATTTCATCTATCCAGGTGTTAGCTTCGCGATATTTCGTCATCTTCTTCTCCTTAGGATATAGCAGAGCCACTGGAACGGCTCAGGCCGCTGCCAATGCCGCTCTTGCCGCTTGTGCCGGTGCTGCCGAGCGTAGACTTTTGCGCTCCGGCCGCACTCCCCTGCTGCACCGTCTGGCCTGCCGCGCCCTTAGCAGCATCCTGCTTAGCCGCTCCCTGCTGCGGCGTTTGCTTTGGGGCAGGCGTCTGCGTCTGCTGACGCGAAGTATTATTATACATACCTGCCGCAGGACCTACGCCGAAGGTGCGGCCGATAAAGAACCAGGGAAAGAAGCCGTGGAAAATACCACCGCCGCCATCGTCGTCCTTTTTTTCCTGCTCCGCGTTGTCATTCTTCCATTCGCTGTCCTTGTCGCTGCCGCAGCCGGCTATACCTGTAAGCATCACCGCGGCCAGCACGCCGGCCAAAAGCTTTTTACGTTTTGCATCTGTAAGCATATCGTACCCCCATCAACATGTCCATCAATCTCATCAGCCAAATATTGCCGCCATCGCCTGCTCCAGCGTTTTGACCCGCACAAGCTGCGCCTTGCTCGCAGGCAGCTGCAGCCTGCAGTCCGGGATGATAAATTTAGTGAAGCCCAAATTTATGCCATCGCTGATACGCCGCTCGGGCGCGCTGACGCGGCGCACCTCGCCTGTCAGGCCCACCTCGCCAAAGACCAGCACTCCCTTGGGCACAGGCCTATTGCGGTAGCTGGAAACAAGTGCCGCCGCCACCGCCAAATCCACCGCAGGCTCGCTCACCTTCATGCCGCCAACCACGTTGACATAAGCATCATAAATACCAAAATCCAGGCCGAAGCGCTTTTCCAAAATCGCCAGCAGCATATTCACACGGTTATAATCAAAGCCTACAGCAGTACGCCTTGGCATGCCGTAAGGCGTTTTGGCCACCAAGGCCTGAATTTCGGCCATAATCGGCCTGTTGCCCTCCATGCAGGCGCCGATAACGCTGCCTGCTGCCTCGCCATCCCTGTCCTCCAAAAACAGGCCTGCAGGGTTGGCAACCTCCTCCAAGCCCCCGGACTCCATAGAAAAGATGCCGCTTTCGCTGGTACTGCCAAAACGGTTCTTCAGCGCACGCAGCACGCGGAAGGAATAGGAGCGGTCACCCTCAAACTGCAGCACCACGTCCACCATATGCTCCAAAAGACGCGGGCCGGCAATAGTACCGTCCTTGGTCACGTGGCCGATGACGATGACCGCGATGCCCGAGGCCTTGGCAAATTGCAAAAGCTTTGCCGTGCATTCACGCACCTGCCCCACGCTGCCTGCCGCAGTCTGCAGCTCCGGGTTGTACATCGTCTGAATACTGTCGATAATCAATAGCTGCGGCTTGATAGCCTTGGCCTGCAGCAAAATAGCGTCCAGGTCTGTAGCTGTCAAAATCAGCAGCTTATCACCGGCGCTGCCGCCGCCCAAGCGCACTGCACGCATAGCAGTCTGCTCTTCCGATTCCTCACCGCTCACATACAGCACCTTAACATCCTGCCTGGCAAAGCGCAGCGCCGCATCCAGCAGAATCGTAGATTTGCCGATACCGGGCGTACCGCCCAAAAGCACCAGGCTGCCCGGCACTATGCCGCCTCCCAGCACGCGGTCAAACTCGCGGATGCCTGTTGCCAGGCGCTGCACCTTGGTCTGTGCTACACTGGCGATTGTGCGGGGCTTCAGCTTACTGTTATCAGTCTGCAGATAGCTTTTGCCGGCCTTGGCCGTCACCTCGGCCTCCTCCACCAGCGTGCTCCAATTGCCACATTCCGGGCAGCGTCCCAGCCAGGTGGTGGCCACATAGCCACATTCCTGGCAGACAAAACGGCTTTTACTCCTTGCCATGCTGCATCTCCTTCCCTGCAGCGCAGGCTGCAGGCTGTGGCGCTACAGGCAGCTCCAGCAAGAACTGCGCGCCCTCTACCGCAGTATGAAACTGCAGCTTTTTGTCTGCCGCCGCTTCGGCAATAAGCTTGTCCCCCGCAGCAAATTTACCTGCGAGATACAAATCGCTCACAGGGTCTTCTACCAGCTTGCGCAGCGCACGACGCAACGGACGTGCGCCATACTTACTATCACTGCCCTCAGCAAGCAACAGCTCACGTGCCGACGGCGCCAGCTCGATGCTCAGGCCGTTTGCCGCCATGCGAGTGTTCAGCTCACGCAGCAGGTTAGCGGCAATCTGCTCCAGCTCCTTGCGGCCTAAGGCGTCAAAGACCAAGATTTCGTCCACACGGTTCAAAAATTCCGGACGGAAGACGTGCTTGATTTCTGCCAAAACCTGCTCCTTACGTCCCTTGACTGCTGCTGCCTCGCTGGCAGCAAAGCCCAACGGCTTAGAGCTTGCCAGCTGCTGCGCTCCTGCATTGCTCGTCATGATGATCACCGCATTGCGAAAATCCACCGTACGACCCTTGCTATCTGTCAATCGTCCATCCTCCATAATCTGCAGCAGGAGGTTAAACACGTCAGGATGCGCCTTTTCCATTTCGTCCAGCAGCACCACGCTATAAGGCTTACGGCGGATAGCATCAGTCAGCTGGCCGCCCTCATCATAGCCGACATAGCCGGGAGGCGCGCCAATGAGCCTTGCCGTAGTGTGCTTTTCCATATATTCGCTCATGTCAAAGCGCAGCATAGCCCGCTCGTCACCGAACAGCTCTGCCGCCAGCGCCTTGGCCAGCTCTGTCTTGCCCACGCCCGTGGGTCCCAAAAAGAGGAAGGAGCCGACAGGCCTGTTTTTTTCCTTAAAGCCTGCACGGGCACGGCGCACGGCCCTGCTCACAGCGCTTACAGCATCATCCTGCCCAATCACACGCTGATGCAGACGCTGCTCCAGCTGCAAAAGGCGGCTGCATTCCGTTTCCGTCAGCTTGGCCAAGGGCACACCTGTCCACGACGAAACCACCTCAGCCACATCCTCTGCCGTCACAGGCACAGCCTTAGCTACATCCGCCAGGGCCGCGGCCAGCTCTCCCTGCAGCTTGGTTTCCTTATCACGCAGCTCGGCCGCCTTTTCATAATCCTGCTTTTCTACGGCCTCTTCCTTTTCCAGCTGCACATATTCCAGCTTCTCCTGCAACGCGCGCGCCGGGGCGGATTTTTTATACAGCTTGATACGCAGACGGGCACAGGCCTCGTCCATCAGGTCTATCGCCTTATCAGGCAGATTTCTGTCCGTAATATAGCGGTCGCTCAGCTCTACGGCTGCCTTTATGGCCTGCTCCTGGATTTTCAGCTTATGAAACTTTTCGTAGCGCTTACGCAGTCCCCAAAGCATAGCCTCGCAGTCAGCAGCCGTTGGCACGTCCACCATTACAGGCTGAAAACGACGCTCTAAGGCAGCATCCTTTTCGATACGCTTACGGTATTCATCTATCGTCGTCGCACCGATAATCTGCAGCTCTCCCCTTGCCAGTGCAGGTTTGATAATGTTGGCGGCGTCAATGCTGCCCTCGGCGCTGCCTGCACCGATAATCGTGTGCAATTCATCTATAAAGAGGATGATGCGCTTATCCTCACGCAAAAGCTGCAGGATTTCCTTCATCCTATCCTCAAATTCACCGCGGTACTTGGAGCCTGCCACCAGCATCCCCAGCTCTAGGGAAAAGATAATTTTGCGCTGCAAAAATTCGGGTACATCGCCCTTGATAATCTTTTGCGCCAGGGCCTCGGCAATAGCCGTTTTGCCTACGCCGGCCTCGCCGATAATCACCGGGTTGTTTTTAGTGCGGCGGCACAAAATCTGGATCAGGCGTTCCACCTCTTTTTCCCTGCCGATAACGGGGTCAATCTTGCCATGACTGGCTTCTATATTCAAATTGCGTCCGTATTCCGACAGCACCTCCTGCACATCCACGTCCTGCTTAGTCTGCTGCCTGCGGCGCTGCGGATTACGCCCGGGCACAGGCTTGCGCTGCTCGTCCAGTGCCAGCACCAGCTTGTTTACGGCCTCCAGGGTGATGCCAAACTTTTGCAGCACCTGGCAGGCCATACCGTCACCTGCTGCCAAAAGGCCCACCAGCAGCTGCTCGCTGCCCACGTATTCCTGGTGCAGCTCGCGCGCGTTGGCGGCAGCAGCTTCCATAACACGCTGCGCGCGTTGGCTGAACTGTGGCAGCTGTCCCTGCTTACTACCCTTGTCAAACCATTCATCCAGTTCTTTATTAATCTCATCTAAAGCAGCATGTAGCTTATGTAAAATTTTCTTACCTGTGCAGTCGTTAATATTCAGCAATCCCCACAGAATATGCTCCGTTCCGATATGGTCGCTTCCCAAGTCCAAAGCCTTGTTCGTCGCCAGCTCCAACACCTTGGCGGCCGCCTCGCTAAAACCCTCACGGGTAATCTTCTTTTTGGGCCTTGCACCACTTGACTGCATCAGGCTTTCAAAAAAACGCTTAGCTGCATCCGCCGTCAACGGCAGCTCATCAATTCCCTTGGGCATATATTCCTTAGCACAGTCAGCACACAGCCATTTATCAATTTGTTTGTCACCCGCCAGGCACACCATGTGCATGATAGCCTCTTTTTTATGACAGTTATCGCATAACATCTATCTCACCTCCGTACAGTGCCTTGCATCAAAGACACGGCCTGCTGCAAAAGCTCTTTTTTCTTCGTTTCATCTGCGTCGATAATCTTCAGCATATATTGTAAAAGTACTCCCTCGCGCTCCGTAATCACCTTTTGCTGCTGCAGGTGCTGCACCAGCTCCAGTGATGTTGGTGCCTTTTTTGCACCCATGGCAGACTCCATACGGACAATGCGCACAAAGCCGCCGCTGCCACGCCGCGACTGCACCATAAAGCCCTTTTCCGGCGTAAAGCGCGTGCTTAAAACGTAGCTGATCTGCGACGGGGCGCAGGCCAGGCGCTCTGCCAGCTCGTTGCGCTGCACAAGTATAGTGTTCTCATGCTCACGCAACAGCTCACCCATAATAAAGCTTTCAATAGCATCTGCTAAATTTTTCATGTGTATCACCCTTTGACCGCTCGCTGCGGAAACTGTAAAGCTGTATTTAAAAATTTATCAATACATCAGCTTTATTATATTTGACTTTTCGACTTTAGGCAAGTGAAAAATCTATGACACGCCCCCAAAAGACAGATAAGCCGCTACGCACGTTCTGCGTAGCGGCCTTTTTCAGTACTAAAATGTTCATCCCTTTATACTTTTAAGCATCTGCAGAGCCTGAATAATATCCTGCATAGAATAATTTTCCAATGATAGCGACTGGTTATTTTTCAGAATAGGTTCATTGCCAAAAACTATATCATCAATGCTGCAATGAAAAATATTCGTCATCTTCACTAAATTCTCCAGCGTCAGACCGGCACGACCACTTTCTATATTACTCATATGCGTTTGCGAAACACCAATACTTTTAGCGAGCTCGGTCTGGTAAATATTATTCTTTAAGCGCAACGTTTTTATGCGCAAGCCCACAGCCTTATAGTCCACTTGCTTTGTCATATTCTTCATCCCCTAACATTAATTTTTTTACAATAATGCACTTTCCCCTTTTTCTATATATAGCCAGACTCACTGTATATATCATCTCCATATAAAAGCAGAAACAAACCTCCCCTCCTGCTAAAATCACGCCCGGCTCATTTATTGTTTGCCAATTCTTTAATGGCGGCTTAAACTAATTAATCTACCTATATATTACACCTATTTAAACCATTATGCAAGTTTAATGTCAAATATCTTAATGCAATAATAATGTCTACAAACATTTCTCTTATTCCAATCATTCTATGATATATAAACTCATAGCTGTTTTATAGATATATTTTATATTTTTTGTATCATCTGAAACAGAATACCCCGCGGTCACAAAATTTTTGCAAACTGTTTGCCTTTTTGACTTTTATACATTTGACACCTGCGGAGCTATCTCTTACAATTAAATTAATTAAGCATATCAATTATTACTGTCTGGTAATGAAAGGAAGATGTAAAATGAATAAAGCTCTTTTAGGCGTTATCGCCGCAATCATCATCGTCATCGGTATGGTTTTCAGCAGCTATAACGGCCTTGTAAGCATGAACGAAAACGTTACAGGTAAGTGGGCACAGGTAGAAAACCAGCTGCAGCGGCGCAATGACCTGATTCCCAACCTGGTAAACACCGTCAAAGGCTATGCTGCCCACGAAACAGAGGTATTTAAGGCTGTTTCCGACGCACGTGCCAAATTAGGCGGTGCCAAAACCGTTGCCGAAGCTGGTGCAGCCAACAACGAAATGACCGCTGCCCTGGGTCGTCTTTTGGTCGTTGCCGAAAGCTATCCTGAGCTTAAAGCCAACAGCAACTTTCAGCAGCTGCAGGACGAGCTGGCAGGCACCGAAAACCGTATTGCCGTTGCCCGCAAGGATTATAACGACGCAGTACAGGCCTACAACGCCAAAATAAAATCCCTGCCTGCTTCGCTTTACGCCGGTGCCTTGGGCTTTGGCGCCCGCGACTACTTTAAGGCCGACGAGGCAGCGCAAAAGGTGCCACAGGTTAAATTTTAAGCCTGCTCTCCCGGGCTGCGCGCACAGCTGACGCCGGTCCACCAATGGAGGAATATTTATGAAGCGATTTATCATTTTTCTGCTGCTGCTCGTGCAGACGCTTTTTGCTGCTACTGCGCTTGCCGCTCCCGCTGTGCCGCCACGTCCGGCGGTAGGCAGCGGCATTTATGTGCAGGATTATGCCAACGTGCTGACCGAAACTGACAGGCAGGCGCTGCTCAGCCTGGGGCAGGAGCTGGATAGCAAAACAACCGCGCAGCTTGCAGTTATCACCATAGATACGCTGGATGGCCAGCCAATCGAGGATTACGCGCTCGCCGTATTACGCGAATGGGGCATAGGCACCAAGGAAAAGAATAACGGTGCCCTCATTGTTGTTGCTATCAGCGACAGACGCTCGCGCATAGAGGTTGGCTATGGCCTGGAGGGCGTGCTCCCTGATGGTCTCACAGGCCGCATCCAGGATGAATACATGCTGCCCTACTTCAAAAAGGGCGATTACAGCAAGGGGATCGTGCAGGGCTACAGCGCCGTTGCCGCAACCATTGCCAAGGATGCAGGCATGCAGCTTACAGATGCGCAGGTGCAGACCCCACCACCAAATAGCACCACAAAGCAAAGCAGCAGTCCGGGCTTTAGTGACATCCTTTACGCTATCGGTATAATTGCTTTTTTAATCTTTGATAATCTTTTCTTGGGCGGCTTTTTCACTAATCTATTACTGCTGCTCCTCTTCCGTAGCGGTGGAGGCCGTGGTGGCGGCGGCTTCGGCGGCGGCAGCGGTGGCGGCGGCGGCTCCTCAAGAAGATGGTAAGCTTTTTAAGCTTAATCCGACAAACTAAAAAGGCTATTGCGTTTGACACCTTTCTTAGCAGAAAGTGGCGCAATAGCCGTTTGCTTTACCAATGCAAACAGCCTGCGCTTGCGCAACAGGCCGTCTGCATTATCACCCTTTTTGATATGGCCCCTCCTTACGAAAGAGCATATCATATATAAAACTCTTTGCAGAGAGTCTTACACCATGCCCCTGATCTTCATTGCTTCTTCAATGCTGCCAAGGGCAACAATATAAGCAGCCACACGCAGCGGCACCTTGTATTCCAGGGACTTGTCATAAACCGCCTTAAAGGCCTTACGCATCATAGCGTTTTGTTTTTCAATAACCTCTTGCTCTGTCCAGAAGTAACGGTAAAGGTTCTGCACCCATTCAAAATAGCTTACGGTTACGCCGCCGCCATTTGCCAGGATATCCGGCACAACCATAACGCCCTTGCCTTCTAAAATTTCGTCTGCCTCCGGAGTCGTAGGTCCGTTTGCGCCCTCGCAGATAATCTCTGCCTGCACGGCAGCAGCATTATCTGCAGTAATCTGAAGCTCCATAGCGCACGGCGCCAGCACCGTAACCTTCATGGCCAAAAGCTCTGCATTGGTGATAGGCTGGCTACCGGGATAGCCGACAACGCTACCGGTCTTCTTTACATAAGCATCTACATCATAGCAGTCAAAGCCATCCTCTTTATAAATAGCGCCATTAATATCACTCAAGGCTGCTACCTTTACTCCCTCATCGCAGAAAAGCTTGGCCGTCCAGCTGCCGACATTGCCAAAGCCCTGCACAGCAACGGTCGCCTCCTGCGGTGCAATGCCTTTAAGCTTGAGCGCCTCCAGAGCTGCAACCACGACGCCACGTCCGGTAGCAGCAGTACGCCCCAGCGAGCCACCCACGCTGATAGCCTTGCCGGTAATAAAGCCAGGCTCATACTGCCCTGTCAGCTTGCTATATTCATCCATCATCCAGCCCATAATCTTGGCATTCGTATTCATATCAGGAGCAGGAATATCACGCTTTTCACCGATAATCGGCGCAATTTTATCAATAAAGCCACGGGTCAACGCCTCCAGCTCACGCTTAGACAGCTTGGCAGGATCCACAATAATGCCGCCCTTGCCGCCGCCATAGGGCAGCCCTGCAACCGCGCATTTACAGGTCATCCAAAAGGCCAGGGTTTTTACCTCATCCAGCGATACGTTCTGATGATAGCGCACACCGCCCTTTGCAGGTCCAAGGATAGTGCTATGCTGACTGCGGTAGCCGGTAAATACCTTGATGCTGCCATCATCCATTTTTACGGGAATAGCAACCTCTAAGGTGCGTTCCGGAGTTGCAATGATAGCTGCAGCGCCAGCATCAAGCTTCATAGTTTCGATAGCTTTATTCAGTGGAATATGTGCCATTTCAAAAATATTCATAACTTTTGCCTCCTTTTTGTGCAATAGAGTGTACTCTATTTCTATACTCACATTATAGCGTGTATACTATAGATTGTCCACAAAATTTTGTGTAAAATTTGTTATATTCAGAAGTTTATTAACTTACAAAAAGAGCGTTGATAACAGCCAACGCTCTTTGTTTAACACTTATTCGATTATAGGAAACTCATCGTAAACACTGCCAAAATCTATACCACCAATTACCTTGCCCTTATACTGCTCGCGGATAGCGCGCTCGCCGTCCTCCATGTGCTTGGAGGTTATGCCATACCGCCGCGACAGCCACACCTCCACAAAGGCAGCTAAATTATCACAGCCCTTGAGCACGCTGCCGTCAATAGCATGACAGCCATCCTGATTGTATTTTCTATTGATTTCATCAACAGATGTATAAATAATTTTGCCGTCAATTTTTACCCTGTCAGCAAACTCGTTCTGCGTATAGTACAAAATATCATCATGCCAGGTGTATGGCAACAGCGGCAAAATCTTTTCTGCCACCAGGCGTTCCTCAATGCGCTTAATAAGATCGTCCAGACCGGGTACACTGCGCTTGACTGGCGAAATAATATCCCGCGTCAGCACCTCGGGCAGATCGTGGAAGAGGCCGCACAAAAAGTCTCCGACAATGCGCTCATCACAGGCCTTGAGCTTGACAGCGCAAAAATAACCCATGATGGCCACCAAAAGCTCGTGCCCCATGACCGAGGTTTCCGGAACACGCGGCGACTGCGCCCAACGCTTTTGAAAACGCAGCTGCCCCACCAGATCGATAAACTTGCTGCTTTTTCCCTTCAGTGCCAGCTTTTTGACCGCTGCCAAGTCGTAATGGTCCTCCAGCTCGCTTTCTATAACTGCCTTAGTATCCTCACTACCGTAAATACCCTCGTTAAAATGGTAAATCAGCTCAAACTCCCATTTTGTTGCCAGGTAATGTGCCGCGCGCAAAAGCTTTTTTTCCAGCACGCTATAGCCTGGATCTTCAAAATAACGCTGCATTTTTTCCATAAAATCTTCCTGAACGTCTGGTATACGGCGACGCAGCTCCTGATACACCCAATCGTTCAGCTCTGCACCAAATATGCGCATCATCTCGTGAAAAACAGGCGGCTTGATATCCGTCAGCACATTGCGCTGCATAAATTCAAAAATCCCGCCCTCGATCAACTGCCGCCAGCTCACCTGCACACCATGGTCATCCACCTCGTGACGCGCCAGCACGTATACTATCATCATCTTATGTGCCTGCTTGTCCAGCTCGGTAAAGCCGCTGGGGCGTATATGCTCGTTCCAGCGCTGGATATGCGCTGCATCGTACAAGAATTCTATAAAGCTTTTGGTCAGCATGCCGTCATCCCCCTTGTCTGCAATTATATTCTTATTAAATAGCAAAACACAACTTTTTGCAAGCAAAAAAAGCAGGAACAAAAGTTCCTGCTTTGAAAAGCTCTTAAATCAGATGAGCTCGATGATAGCCATTTCAGCTGCATCGCCACGACGGGGACCTACTCTGTAAATGCGAGTAAAGCCACCCTGTCTGCCTTCGTATTTCGGAGCAATTTCTTCAAATAATTTTTTGGTAACGGTTTCGTCAACCAGTACAGCCATAACCTGACGACGAGCATGCAGGTCATTGCGTTTAGCCAAAGTGATCAGCTGAGCGGATTGCTTTGCAACTTCTTTAGCTTTAGTAATGGTGGTTTCGATCTTACCATATTTGAAGAAGGAAGTTAAAATGCTGCGAAACAGAGCCTTACGGTTGCTGGAGTTACGACCCAGTTTTCTGTATGCCATGTACTTCTGACCCCCTTAATTATTCTTCATCGCTTTTGCGAAAATGCAAGCCTAGATCTTCAATCTTCTTCTTGATTTCTTCCAAGGACTTGCGGCCCAGATTACGAACTTTCATCATATCCTCTTCGGTCTTCTGGGTTAATTCCTCGACGGTATTGATACCTGCACGACGCAGGCAGTTACTGCTGCGTACAGACAGATCAAGATCGTCGATAGACATTGTATTCTGACCTTCCTGCTTACTTGTTTCGACAACTGCCGGCTCATTACCGCCAGCTACAGTGATAACAGATTCCTTGCTGTCACTGGTCTGGAAAAGCTTGAGATAGTCAATCAGAATACTGGAAGCCATGTCAACAGCTTCATCAGGCTTCATGCTGCCATCGGTCCAAACTTCCAAAGTAAGCTTGTCATAGTTGGTAACATTACCTACGCGGGTATCATTAACAGCAAACTTTACTCTCGTAATCGGAGAGTAGATGGAGTCTACCGGGATAATGCCGATAGGCTGATCAGGCTGCTTATTCTTATCCGCAGGTACGTAGCCAAGGCCCTTATCAACATGGATTTCCATATTGAAAACTGCGTCTTTATCCAAAGTCGCAATGTGCAGCTCAGGGTTCAAAATCTCTACATCACTGCCAGCAATGATGTTTGCAGCTGTAACTTCCTGCTCACCGGAGCATTCAATTCGCAGGATTTTTTCCTCTTCGCCTTCCATTTTCAGGCACAAAGCCTTGATGTTCAGAATGATGTCAGCGACATCCTCACGAACACCAGGGATAGTAGCAAACTCGTGCAGGACTCCGTCAATCTTGACGTAGATTACTGCAGCACCCGGCAGGGAGGACAGCAGTACACGACGCAAGGAATTGCCCAGTGTAATACCATAGCCTCTCTCGAGCGGCTCCCAAACGAATTTGCCATAACGACCATCTTCACTGACCTCAGATGTAACCATTTTAGGTTTTTCAATTTCAATCATTCGGAAAGCCTCCTTCTTTCGCGTATTACCACAATACGTCTCATAAGTGGGTGGCACAAGATATTCACTAATTATTTAGAGTACAACTCAACGATGAAGTGCTCTTCAATAGGAACATCAATTTCCTCACGAGTCGGGAAACGGTCTACCTTACCGCTGAGGTTAGCAGCATCGAGTACCAGCCAAGCCGGAACAGCTTTGGTAGCCAGGGTTTCGTCCATGCCTTTGAAATATTCTTTAGCACGGCTGTTTTCCATAACAGTTACAACGTCGCCAACTCTTACCAATGCGGAAGGAATGTCCAAACGCTTGCCGTTAACAGCGATGTGACCATGTCTTACGATTTGACGAGCCTGACGGCGGGTGTTAGCCAAACCCAGACGGAAAACAACATTGTCAATTCTTCTCTCGAGGAGGATCAGCAGGTTTTCACCGGTGATACCTTCCATCTTTTTAGCTTTATCATAGTAGCCACGGAATTGTTTTTCCAGGACACCATAGATAAATTTAGCTTTTTGTTTTTCAGTTAACTGAATGCCGTATTCGCTCTTTTTACCTCTTTGGCGTCTAACCTGGCGTTTAGATTCCTTGCTAATGCCCAGAAATGCCGGAGCTAAGCCTAAAGATCTGCATCTCTTCAGGACAGGCGTTCTATCAATTGCCATCTATCTACACCTCCAATTAAACTCTTCTACGTTTCGGCGGACGGCAGCCATTGTGCGGAATCGGAGTTACGTCTTTAATGGAGTTAACTTCGAGACCTGCAGCCTGAAGTGCACGGATAGCAGCTTCACGGCCGGCGCCGGGGCCCTTTACATATACTTCTACTTGTTTCAAGCCATGCTCCATAGCAGCTTTGGTTGCTTCTTCAGCAGCCATCTGTGCAGCAAACGGAGTGCTCTTACGGCTGCCACGGAAACCGAGGCCGCCTGCGGAGGCCCAGCTCAAAACGTTACCTTCGGTATCAGCGATGGTAACGATAGTGTTATTGAAGGTGGAGCGGATATGTGCTACACCATTGATGATATTTTTGCTAACTTTTTTCTTGTTGCGAACAACTTTTTTGCCAGCCACTGGTTTATCCCTCCCTCGCTAATTATTTCTTCTTGCCTGCAATCGTACGTTTCGGACCTTTACGGGTGCGGGCATTGTTTTTAGTGTTTTGACCACGAACAGGCAGACCAGCACGATGTCTTCTGCCACGATAGCTGCCAATTTCGATTAAGCGTTTAATGTTGAGGGATTCCTCACGACGAAGGTCACCTTCAACCTTATAGCCATGATCCAGGGTTTCACGGATCTTAGCAACTTCTTCTTCGGTCAGATCACGAACGCGAGTGTCCGGATTAATACCAGTTTTAGCTAAAATTTCGCGAGAGAGAGTCAGGCCGATGCCATAAATATACGGCAGAGCATACTCAATACGTTTATCTCTCGGTAAATCGACACCAGAAATACGTGCCATTAATGTGCACCTCCTTCTTATCCTTGTTTTTGTTTATGTTTCGGGTTTTCGCAAATTACCATTACATGGCCTTTACGTTTAATGACTTTGCATTTTTCACATATTGGCTTAACAGACGGTCTTACTTTCATAACTTAAACCTCCTCTTTGCCTGTCTTGGTTATTTATACCGATAAGTAATTCTTCCACGATTGAGGTCGTACGGAGTAAGCTCCACGGTAACCTTATCACCAGGCAAAATCTTGATGAAGTTCATACGAATCTTACCGGATATATGTGCTAAAATTGTGTGGCCGTTAACCAGCTGAACTTGGAACATAGCATTGGGAAGTGCTTCTAAGATAGTGCCTTCAACCTCAATAACATCCTGTTTGGACACCTTCGTACCTCCTTATTTGCTACATCCGAGACTAGCTTTAACATCGGCATATACCTTATCGATAGGCTGCAAGCCATCAATATCCTTGTACAGGCCTTGTTTTTTGTAGTACTCAATTAACGGTTCAGTTTGTTCATGATAAGCATGCAGACGATTTACAACGGTTTCTTCCTTATCATCGTTACGCTGATAGAGGTTACCACCGCACTTGTCGCAAACATTCTCCACCTTGCTGGGGTTGAAGCTTACATGGTAGGTACTGCCGCAAGCCTTGCAGATGCGACGGCCGACCACGCGGGCAACCAGTTCGGAATCAGGAACAGAGATATTAACAACACCGGTCAATTTAATGCCCAGGTCTTTCAGGATTCCGTCCAGAGCAACAGCCTGCTCCTCTGTTCTCGGGAAGCCATCTAAGATGAAACCATTTGCACATTCGGGTTTGGACAGGCCTTCACGAACGATGCCAATGGTTACAACGTCGGGAACAAGTCCACCGGCGTCCATATATTTTTTTGCCTCTTTACCAAGTTCGGTGCCGGCACTTACTGCTGCACGGAACATGTCTCCTGTGGAGATGTGAGGGATTTTGAATTCTTCAATGAGTTTTTCTGCTTGAGTGCCTTTGCCGGCACCCGGAGGTCCCATTAATAGAATATACATTCTGAACTCCTCCTATTTCATAAAGCCGTGGTAATGACGCATCAGTACCATGGACTCTATCTGCTTCATAGTTTGTAATGCAACACCGACAACGATCAGGAGAGCCGTACCGCCGAAGTACACACCTTCAATGCGGGTTATCCAGCCGATAACATGAGGCATTAGCGCAATTAGTGAGAGGAAGATGGCGCCTGCCAAAGTTATTCTGGACATCACTCTGTCAAGATAATCAGTAGTAGGATTACCGGGTCTCAAACCCGGGATAAAGCCGCCGTTCTTTTTGATGTTATCGGAAAGATCTCCGATGTTCAGGCTTACTGCTGTATAGAAGTAAGTGAAGAACAAAATCATCAGAACGTACAAGGTGGTCTGCAAGGGACTTCCCCACTCAAAGAGCTTGCCCATAGATTTTACCCAGGGAACGTCAACAAATTGGGCAATCGTCACCGGGAACATCAGCACGGAAGATGCGAAGATGATGGGGATAACGCCTGCTTGGTTAACCTTCAGAGGGATATAGCTTGTATGACCGCCATAAGCCTTTTTTCCTACAACACGCTTGGCATACTGAACGGGGATTTTGCGAATACCCTCAGAAATGATGATTACGAAAACCACCATCGCCAGGGCAATAGCCGCGAACAAAATAACATTCAGGATGCTGACTGTGCCAGCCTGCAGATATTGAAAAATTACCTTGAGTCCGTCAGGCAGTCTGGATACGATACCGGCAAAGATTATCAGGGAGATACCATTGCCGACACCGCGGGCAGTTATCTGCTCGCCTATCCACATCAGGAAAACAGTTCCTGCGGTCAATGTGATAGCGATAAGCAGGATGGAAAAAATCCCGGGGTTATTGATCGCCATCTTCAGGCCATAGGCCATGCCGCAGGCCTGGATGAACGCCAAGCCTACCGTCAGCATACGGGTCAGCTTGGTCGTCTTCTTGAAGCCTTCCTCGCCCTCCTTGGACCATTGCTCCAAGGTCGGTACAACTACCTTCAAAAGCTGCAAAATAATCGAAGCATTGATGTATGGGGTAATACTCATAGCAAAAATTGAGAATTTGCTCAAGGCGCCGCCACTGAACATATCAAGCAGTCCGAAGAGATTACCACTGCGGAAAAGCTGTTCGATGACAGAAGCATTGACGCCAGGAACAGGGATATGTGTTCCAGCCCTGAATACGATGAACATGGCTAGAGTAAATATAACTTTCTGCCTGAGTTCTGTTATTCTAAATATGTTTGCGAGGGCTGCTAACACTTTAGATCACCTCAATCTTACCGCCAGCTGCTACGATTTTTTCTTCAGCAGATTTGCTGAAGCCCATTGCTTGAACAGTAAGCTTTTTGGTTAATTCGCCATTGCCGAGAATACGGATACCGTCACGGACATTCTTAACGATACCTTCTTCAATGAGCATAACCGGCTCAACAACGGTGCCGTCCTCAAAGCGGTTGAGTACGGAAACGTTGATTTCAACATAATCCTTACCAAATTTATTGTAGAAACCGCGTTTCGGAAGACGCAGGTACAAAGGTCTTTGACCACCTTCGAAACCAGGGCGTTTAACGCCGCCGGAACGGGACTTCTGACCTTTTTGGCCTTTACCGGAGGTCTTGCCCAGGCCACTGCCCAGACCACGGCCTACGCGGACTGCTTCACGTTTAGATCCCGGAGCGGGAGACAATTCATGTAAATTCATCTTCAGTACACCTCCTTGTCTTACGCTTCTTCAACCTTCACGAGATGTTCAACCTTGTGAACCATACCGCGAATGGTCGGAGTATCTTCTTTAACAACGCTAGTATTGATTTTACCTAAGCCCAGAGCTTTAACGGTTGCACGCTGATCTTTCGGGTAACCGATCAGGCTGCGGGTCAGGGTGATTTTAATTTGTGCCATGACAAAGTCCTCCTTAACCCAACAATTCTTCTACGGTCTTACCACGCAGAGCTGCAACAGCTTCAGCACTCTTCAAGGATTTCAGACCCTCGATGGTTGCACGAACCATGTTGTTCGGGTTGGAAGAGCCTTGAGATTTAGTCAGGATGTCACGGACACCTGCCAGCTCCAGTACGGCACGAACAGGGCCGCCGGCGATAACGCCGGTACCTTCTGCAGCCGGTTTCAGGAATACACGGCCAGCGCCGAATACACCAATGATTTCATGAGGGATGGTGGTACCAACCAGAGGAACGGTAACCAGGTTTTTCTTAGCGTCTTCAACGCCTTTACGGATTGCTTCAGGAACCTCTGCAGCTTTACCCAGGCCCATACCTACATGACCATTTTCATCACCTACAACAACAAGTGCAGCGAAGGAGAAACGACGTCCGCCTTTAACAACCTTAGCAACACGGTTGATGAAAACGACTTTTTCTTGTAATTCGTTTTCTTTATTTTCGAAGTTCGCCACTTTATTTCCTCCTTCTCTTAGAATACAAGGCCAGCTTCGCGAGCAGCTTCAGCCAGGGCAGCAACACGGCCGTGGTACAGGTAGCCACCACGATCGAATACTACTTCTTTAACGCCCTTAGCCAGTGCCTTTTCAGCGATTGCTTTGCCTACAGCTTTGGCAGCCTCAATGTTGCCGCCGTAGTTTTCTTTCAGATCTTTTTGTACGGTGCTAGCAGCAGCGATGGTTTCGCCGGTCTCATCGTTAATCACCTGTGCATAAATGTTGGACAGGGAACGATATACGTTCAGACGAGGTTTTTCTGCTGTACCGATAATATATCTACGAGAACGGAGATGACGTTTTTGACGTTTCTCGTTTTTATCAACTCTGTTAAGCAAGAGTTTCACTCCCTTCTTTTAGAAATTATTTCTTGCCTTTAGCGCCGGCCTTACCAATCTTACGACGAACGTGTTCGCCTTCATAACGGATACCTTTACCCTTGTAAGGTTCGGGCGGACGCAAAGTACGGATTTCAGCAGCAACTGCACCTACAACCTCTTTATCAGCACCGCTAACAACGATCTTGTTCGGAGCGGGAACTTCAAAAGTAATACCTGCAGGCGGCTCTTTTACAACCGGATGAGAGAAACCCAGAGTAAAGTTAATGTTTTGGCCTTGCTTTGCAGCACGGTAACCAACGCCATTGATTTCCAGAGTTTTGCTGAAGCCTTGAGTAACACCAACGATCATGTTGTTGATCAGGGTGCGGGACAGACCATGCAAGGAACGGCTTTCTTTTTCATCATCCGGACGTTCAACAGTAATAACACCGTTGTCCATGGTCAGTTTCATGTTTTTATTGATTTGGCGGTTCAATTCGCCTTTGGGACCTTTAACGGTCACATGATTGTTTTCAATAGTAACTGTTACACCAGCGGGAACAGTAATTGGCATCTTACCAATTCTAGACACGTACGAGCACCTCCTATCTTTTTAGTATTACCATACGTATGCAAGAACTTCGCCGCCCAAGCCTGCTTTACGAGCAGCTTTGTCGGTCATCAAGCCTTGGGAAGTAGAAATTAATGCAATACCCAGACCTCCGAGGACTCTAGGCAGTTGGTCTTTTTGAGAGTAAACTCTCAGACCGGGTTTAGAAATACGTTTAATACCGGAGATAACCTTCTCTTTGTTAGCACCGTATTTCAGGCTGACGCTGATAACATTTTGTTTGCTGTCAGCAATAACTTCGAAATCTTTAATGAAACCTTCGGCTTTCAGGATTTCAGCAATAGCAACCTTAATCTTGCTGCCGGGGATTTGCACTTTATCATGATGAACTGAATTTGCGTTACGAATACGGGTAAGCATATCAGCAATCGGGTCAGTCATTACCATACTTTTGTACCCTCCTTCCTTGTTGTCTGTCTTACCAGCTTGCTTTGGTTACGCCCGGAATAGCTCCTTTGTAAGCATATTCACGGAAGCAGATACGGCAGAGGCCAAATTTACGCATATAGCCATGAGGTCTGCCGCAAACTTTGCAGCGGTTATAATGGCGGACTTCAAATTTCGGTTCGCCTTTCCATTTTTCAATCAGGGCTTTTTTAGCCAATGTGTTCCCTCCTCACTTATGCGCCGAACGGCATTCCGAGGAGTTTGAGCAGCTCTCGAGCTTCCTCGTCTGTCTTAGCGGTAGTCACAATGATGATATCCATGCCACGAACTTTATCGATCTTGTCATATTCGATTTCCGGGAAAATCAATTGTTCTTTCAGACCCAGAGCGTAGTTACCACGGCCGTCAAATGCGGAAGCACTTACACCACGGAAGTCACGTACGCGCGGAAGAGCGAGATTCATCAGTTTATCAAGGAAATAGTACATACGGTCGCCGCGCAGGGTAACTTTTGCGCCCAGAGGCATACCTTGACGTACTTTGAAAGCTGCGATGGATTTTTTAGCCTTGGTGATAACCGGCTTTTGGCCTGCAATCTGGGTCATATCAGCAACTGCGCTTTCCAGAGCCTTGCTGTTGCCGACTGCTTCGCCAACACCCATGTTGATTACAACTTTCTCAATTTTAGGGATTTCCATTACGTTTTTATATTGGAATTTGTCATGGAGAGCCTTAACTACTTCAGACAAATATTTTTCTTGCAATCTGGTCTTTGCCATTCAGATATTTCCTCCTTTCCCGGAAAATTATTTATCGATTACTTCACCGCATTTTTTGCAGGTTCTTACGAAAGCACCGGCAACTTCGGTCTTTTTAATACGGGTAGCTTTTTTGCAAGCCGGGCATACCAGCATTACCTTGGAAGAGGACAGCGGAGCCTCTTTGGTAATGATGCCGCCTTGAGGATTTGCCTGAGACGGTTTGGTATGACGTTTTACTTTATTTACGCCTTCAACAACCACTTTGGCTTTCTTAGGCAGAGCTTCAACGATCTTACCTTGCTTGCCTTTATCCTTGCCGGACAGTACAAGAACGGTATCGCCTTTTTTAACATGCAGCTTTACAGCATTTGCCATGTCAAGAACACCTCCTTACAGTGCGTTATCTAATTTCTTACAGCACTTCCGGTGCCAGAGAAATGATTTTCATGAAGTCTTTATCGCGGAGTTCGCGGGCAACAGGCCCAAAAATACGGGTGCCGCGCGGGCTCTTGTCGTCTTTGATTACGACAGCAGCGTTCTCGTCAAAACGGATGTAGGAACCGTCAGCACGACGGACACCCTTTACGGAACGAACAACAACTGCTTTAACTACGTCGCCTTTTTTTACAACGCCACCGGGTGATGCATCTTTAACAGCACATACGATAACGTCACCGATATTAGCATATTTACGGTAAGAACCGCCTAATACACGGATACACATAACCTTCTTAGCGCCGGTGTTATCACCAACATTAAGGATAGTTTGTTGTTGTATCATGGATTTCCCTCCCTTGCCGGACTAGCCTTCGGCAATAATTATTTAGCACGCTCTAAGATTTCAATAACGCGCCAGCATTTATCTTTGGACAGCGGACGGGTTTGCATAATTTGCACTACGTCGCCGATATGAGCTTCGTTATTTTCATCATGAGCTTTGAATTTAATAGTATGTTGTACGCCTTTTTTGTACAGCGGATGCTGAACGAAACGTTCTACTGCAACTACGACAGTCTTCTGCATTTTATCGCTGACAACTTTACCAATACGGGTAACACGTGCGTTTCTTTCTTCGGTCACGACTGTTTCCTCCTTGTTATACTTCAAAACAGTTAAGCCTTGAGCTCACGTTCACGCTGGATTGTTTTGATACGGGCAATGGATTTTTTAACCTCACGGATTTTCATCGGGTTTTCACATTGACCGGTTGCCATTTGAAAACGCAGATTAAAAAGCTCTTCTTTCAAATCTGCCAATTTGGTGTCTAACTCAGCAGCAGACAATTCACGAATTTCTGTTGTTTTCATTAAGCTTCACCACCCTTTTCTTGTGCGGCAGCTTCTGCTTCCTGTTGAGCGCGGGTTACAAATTTGCACTTGATAGGCAATTTGTGGCTTGCAAGACGCATTGCTTCCTTAGCAACTTCCTCGCTTACGCCGTTCATTTCGAACAATACGCGACCAGGTTTAACTACTGCTACCCAGTACTCCGGAGAACCTTTACCAGAACCCATACGAGTTTCAGCAGGTTTTGCTGTAATCGGTTTATCCGGGAAAATTTGAATCCATACTTGGCCGCCACGTTTGATGTAACGGGTCATAGCAATACGGGCTGCCTCAATCTGGCGGTTGGTAATCCAAGCGGGTTCCAATGCTACCAGACCAAAATCGCCATGAGCGATTTTATTACCGCGCATAGCACGGCCAGTCATACGACCTCTATGTTGTTTACGATGTTTAACTCTCTTCGGTAATAACATGTCTGATTATGCCTCCTTTGCCGGAGCAGTTTTAGCTGCTTCTTTGCTTTCAGGAAGAACTTCGCCTTTGTAAATCCACACCTTAACGCCGATACGGCCATAAGTGGTATGTGCTTCTGCAGTGCCGTAATCAATATCAGCACGCAGGGTGTGCAGAGGAATGCTGCCTTCACGATAGGATTCGCTGCGGGCAATTTCAGCACCGCCCAGACGACCGCCGCAGGTAATCTTGATACCTTTAGCACCCATACGCATGGTACGGCCAACACATTGCTTCATAGCACGGCGGAAAGCAATACGGCGTTCCAGCTGAGCTGCAATGTTCTCTGCAACCAAGGTTGCGTCCATATCCGGGGTTTTAACTTCTACAATGTTGATCTCAATACCGCTTTCAGTCATCTTCTTCAGGTCGGATTTGAGCAGCTCGATGTTGCTGCCCTGGCGACCAATAACCATACCAGGTTTTGCAGTATAGATGGAAATGCGGGCTTTATTGGATGCACGTTCGATTTCTACTTTGGAGATACCGGACAAGAACAGTTTTTCTTTAATGAACTCACGGATTTTAATGTCTTCTAACAAGAATTTCTCATAGTCCTTATCAGCGTACCATTTGGAATCCCAGCCTTTGATAACGCCAACACGGAGACCATGCGGATTAACTTTTTGACCCACTATCTTTTCCCTCCTTCTGACGGGATATTATTTTTCTTTAACTGCTACAGTTACGTGGCTAGAACGTTTCAGAATCTTGAAAGCCTGTCCACGGGAACGAGGATGAATACGTTTCATGGTCGGACCTTGATCTACGAAACAGGAAGATACGATCAGGTTATCCACGTTCATGTCAAAATTATGCTCTGCATTTGCTACTGCACTTTGCAGAACCTTTTCGATTACCTCAGAACCAACCTTCGGGGTGTGTTTGAGGATCGCGAATGCTTCACCAACGGACTTGCCGCGGATCAGGTTAATAACGATGCGCAGTTTGCGCGGCGCAATGCGGACATATCTTGCAATTGCCTTTGCTTCCATGCTGTTGTGCCCCCTTTCCCCTTATTTCAAACCAGTGGTCTTATCTGCGTGACCCTTGTAAGTACGAGTGGGAGCGAATTCTCCCAATTTGTGGCCTACCATATCCTCGGTAATGAATACCGGAACATGTTTGCGTCCGTCATGAACCGCAATGGTGTGACCAACGAAAGACGGAATAATAGTAGAGCTGCGAGACCAGGTCTTAACAACTTTTTTATCATTAGCGGCATTAAGCGCGTCAATCTTTTTCAAAAGACTTGCATGGACGAAAGGTCCTTTTTTAACTGATCTGGACACTAGGTTAGCCTCCTTTCCTTATCCTGTTCTATTATTTGGTTCTACGTTTCAGAATTAACTTAGTAGAAGCTTTCTTGTCTCTGCGAGTACGGGTACCAAATGCACACTTGCCCCACGGAGTAACAGGACGCTTACGACCAACGGGGGAATGACCTTCACCACCACCATGCGGATGGTCGTTAGGATTCATTACAACGCCGCGGTTTGCAGGACGGATACCCAGCCAACGGCTGCGGCCTGCTTTACCGATGCAGACGTTTTCAGCATCAATGTTACCAACCTGACCGATGGTTGCACGGCAGTTGATGTGTACTTTGCGGATTTCGCCGGAAGGAAGACGCAGCAGAGCGTAGTCGCCCTCTTTAGCCATCAGCTGAGCGCTGGTACCAGCACTGCGGGCCATTTGAGCACCCTTGCCAATCTTCATTTCTACGTTATGTACGGTAGTACCAAGAGGAATGTTTTTCAGCGGCAGGCAGTTACCGGTTTTGATATCTGCGTCAGGACCGCTTACAATGGTATCGCCAACTTTTAAATCAAGCGGAGCGATAATGTAACGTTTTTCACCGTCTGCGTAGTTAACCAGAGCGATGCGGGCGTTACGGTTAGGATCGTATTCGATGGTAGCAACCTTAGCCGGAATACCGTCTTTGGTGCGTTTGAAATCGATGATACGATATTGTCTCTTGTGGCCGCCGCCTTGATGACGGACAGTCATTTTACCGGTATTATTACGGCCAGCATGTCTAACTAATTTTTCAACAAGCGGGCGGTAGGGCTTATCAGTCGTAATCTCTTCGAAGGCAGACACAGTAATAAAGCGTCTGGAAGGAGAATACGGATTAAAGCTTTTAATAGCCATTTAATTTTACCTCCTATACGTCAATTACATTCCTTCGAAAAGGGGAATCGTATTGCCTTCAGCAAGCTTCACGATAGCTTTCTTATAATCGGAACGTTTGCCAACATATTTACCCATGCGTTTGGTTTTGCCCAGTACGCGGATAGTGTTTACACTCAATACTTTTACGCCGAATACTGCTTCAACAGCTTGGCGAATTTCTACTTTGTTTGCTTCCAGAGGAACCTGGAAGGTGTATTTGTTCTCCTGCATCATTTGGGAAGTTTTCTCAGTGATGATAGGACGAATCAGTAAATCGCGAGGATTAGCAGCCATTATGCGAGCACCTCCTCAATTTTTTCTACAACATCTTTAGCAAGGAAAACTTTCTTGCTGTTCAGGATATCAAAGCAGTTCAAGCCCATGTTGGTGATGGTGGTTACTTTCGGCATGTTGCGTGCGGAAAGAGCAACGTTTTCGTTGGAACCATCGGTAATGAGCAGAGCTTTCTTGTCAGCAGCTTCGAAAGCGTTCAGCATGGAAGCTACTTGTTTGGTTTTCGGAGCGTCAAAAGCCAGGCTTTCAACTACTACCAGTTCACCAGCTGCAACCTTAGCAGACAGTGCGCAGCACAGAGCTAAACGACGAGCTTTGCGGGGCATTTTCTTTGCATAGCTGCGGGGTTGAGGACCAAAAGTGGTACCACCACCAACCCATACAGGAGAACGATTGGAACCAGAGCGGGCACGGCCGGTGCCTTTTTGTTTCCAGGGTTTGCGACCGCCGCCGCGAACAAGGCCGCGGGTTTTGGTAGCGGAAGTTCCTTGACGTTGGTTAGCCAGCTGCATTACGATTGCTTGGTGTACTACAGCTTCGTTGAATTCAACGCCAAATACGGAATCATTTAATTCTATTTCACCGGTTTGTGCACCGGAAAGATCATATACTGATAACTTCGGCATTAGAAGCATCCTCCTTTCTTTCGCTTATCTTATTTCTTGTTCGGTTTTACGGTTTCCTTCAGTACTACGTAAGAACCGGTAGCACCAGGAATAGCACCCTTAACCAGGATAAGATTACGTTCTGCGTCTACTCTAGCTATGGTCAGACGTTGAACGGTAACGTTTGCATTGCCCATACGGCCAGGCAGTTTTTTGCCTTTGATTACACGGCCGCCAGGACCGGAATGCATGGGGCCCATAGAACCAGGCTCACGGTGAGATTTAGAACCATGTTTCATAGGTCCGCGAGAGAAATTGTGGCGCTTAATAGTGCCTGCAAAGCCTTTGCCGCGGGAAACGCCGCTTGCGTCAATCAGTTCGCCTGCAGCAAAAATATCAGCAGCGATTTTGTCGCCTACTGCATATTCGGAAGGAGCAGCCAGACGCAGCTCTCTGACAAATTTAACCGGTGCTACACCAGCTTTGTCAAAATGGCCTTTCATCGGTTTGGTGGTATGTTTTTCTTTAATTTCACCAAAACCAAGTTGAACAGCATTATAACCGTCTGTTTCTTCGGTTTTGTTTTGAAGTACAACGCAGGGGCCTGCTTCTACAACAGTTACAGGAATCAGTCTGCCATCAGCTTCAAAAATTTGGGTCATGCCCAGTTTTTTGCCTAAGATACCTTTAGCCATTATTGCACCTCCTCCTTACAGTTTAATTTCAATATCTACGCCAGCAGGCAGATCAAGACGCATCAGAGCATCTACAGTCTTGCTAGTAGGTTCCAGAATGTCTACCAGACGTTTGTGAGTACGCATTTCGAATTGCTCACGGGAGTCTTTGTTTACATGCGGGGAACGCAGAATGGTGTAAATGTTTTTCTCTGTAGGAAGGGGAATCGGACCGGAAACTTGCGCACCGGTACGTTTTGCAGTTTCTACAATCTTAGAAGCACTTTGGTCAAGCGCTTTGTGATCATACGCTTTCAGGCGTATTCTAATCTTTTGAGACTTAGCCATTAAAAAATATCCTCCTAAATTCGCCCAGTTTCTATGAACGGACATACTCCGTGAAAATCTCCCTGTCTAACAGGCAAGCAACCTTTCACATCATCGCAGGGCCATACCAACAAACATAAGAATAGAGGGGGAATGTAGCCCCCCTCATATTCCAGGGATCTAACTAAAATTATTTCTCTTCTACTTCGGAAACAACGCCGGCGCCAACGGTACGGCCGCCT
>CAVAHH010000002.1:5760-27410 GCA_963588395.1 bacterium | reverse complement strand
GTTTGGCGGTACGCATGAGGGCGAGGCCGATGTGGGCATTTACGCCAGCAGGCGCATTGATGGCGTGTGGAGTGCGCCGCAGCTATTGGTAGATGGCGCCGCTGCCAACTGGAATCCGGTGCTTTTTGCTGCTGCTGACGGCGGCGTGCTGCTGTTTTACAAGCAGGGACAAAAGATTGCCGACTGGCAGACGTATATTATGCGTTCCTGTGATGATGGCAGCACCTGGAGCGAGCCATGCGAGCTGGTGCCTGGCGATGTGAGCGGCGGGCGCGGACCCGTGCGCAACAAGCCTATCCGTCTGGCGGATGGACGCATCCTGGCAGGTGCTTCTACCGAACGGGGCATCTGGCAGGCCTTTGCCGATATCAGCGACGACGACGGCAGCACCTGGCACAAATCGGCACAGGTGGCGATTGCAGGGCTGCAATATGCTGATGGTGAAAAAACAGCCGAAAGCAGCATTGCCGTCAGCCAGCAGTCGTTTTACGGGCGAGGTGTGATCCAGCCCAGCCTGTGGCAGAGCGCCGATGGTGGCGTGCATATGCTGCTGCGTAGCAGCGAGGGCTTTGTCTACCGCAGCGATTCGCACGATAGGGGAGAAACCTGGTGCAGTGCTTATGCATTGAAGCTGCCTAACAATAACAGCGGCCTGGACCTGGTGCGGACGGATGATGGCATGCTTTATCTTGTGTGCAATCCTGTGGCGGCCAACTGGGGACAGCGTTCACCGCTCAGCCTGTTTAAATCGGCCGATGACGGGGTGACCTGGCACAAGCTGCTGGATTTGGAAACAGAGCAGGCGGAATTTTCTTATCCTGCAGTTATTGCGGATGGTGAGAATATAATCATTACCTATACATATAAACGCCAAAATATTGCCTGCGTAACGCTGGTAGCAGAGGACTTGCTTTAGTTTTTAATTTTTAATATAAGGAGATGTTGTGACATGAAGAAAATTTTAGTAGCGCTGATGGCAATGCTGACCATGGCTGCAGTGCTTGCAGGCTGCGGTGACAGCAAAAAGGCTGCCTATCCTGCTGACGGGGATATTTCCGTAATCATTCCCAAGGCACCTGGTGGTGGCACTGATACCTCTGCCAGAGGTCTGATCCAGTTTATGGAAAAGGAATTGGCAGGCAGCAAGTTTGTGCCTGTAAATAAGCCTGATGGTGGCGGCGTCACCGGTATGGTGGAGCTGGCCAATGCAAAGCCGGACGGACATACCCTGGGTATGGTTACCGTAGAGCTGGCTATGTTTCCGCATCAGGGCAAGTGCAAAAACACCTATAAGGATTATGCCGCTATCTGTGCGCCTATCGCTGCTCCTGCAGCCTTGATCGTGCCTAAGGACGCTCCCTATAACAGCGTTGATGAGTTTGTTGCCTTCGCCAAGGCTAATCCCGGCAAGGTACAGATGGGTAATTCCGGCATCGGTGCTATTTGGCATATTGCCGCACTTTCCTTTGAAGAGGAGTTCGGCGTACAATTTAAGCACGTTCCTTATCCGAAAGGATCGGCTGATATTGCTGCTGCTTTGGCGGGCAAGCACATTGACGCAACGCTGGCTGACCCGTCTGTATTCAAAAGCCAGGTTGATGCCGGCAACTTAAAGATTTTGGCTGTAATGGCCGATACCCGCAGCGAGATTTATCCGCAGGTACCGACCTTCAAGGAGCTGGGACACAATATGACGGTACGCGCCTGGGCAGCTTTAGTGGTACCCAAAGACACTCCTAAGGAAAAGCTGGAGGTATTGCGCGCTGCTGCTAAAAAGGTATGTGAATCCAAGGAGTTTAAGGATTACTTCATGAAGCAGGGTATTGATCCTACCGCTATCATTGGTGCTGACGCAGACAAGATGATGGCCGAGGACCATGCAATGTACGAAAAATTTCTTAAAAAAGCAAAATAATAGCTGACGCTGTGCAGCGATAAGTGCCGCCGTTAACCTCGATTAGGGGAGATGGCGGTGCTTTTTATATAGACTGTTTTTCTTGCACTTGTTACACTAACTAATTTTATGTTATAATTATATAGTTAAATTGTTGGAGGTATTGTGATGAAAAAATATTTTTTGCCTATCGGCAAGCGACAAGAGGAAGTGCTGTTACCAGAGAAGCACGTAATATATGATATTCATGGCAACCAGTCTACCGTGTGTGCTGACGTAGTTGCCGCTACTACCCAGGCGATCCGTAACCCCATCGGTACCAAGCCGTTGCGTGAGATTGTACATGCAGGCGAGACCGTAACCATCATCATCAGCGATATCACGCGTCTGTGCGGCACCAGCGATTTTCTGCCGGTAATTGTGGCCGAGCTGAACGGCGTGGGCGTAAAGGACGAGGATATTACCGTTATAGTTGCCACCGGCACGCACCGTGGCCACACGCATGAGGAGAATATCACCGTCTGTGGCGAGGAGATGGTGCGCCGTCTGCGCATTATCCAGCACGACTGTCGCAAGAAGGAGGACATGGTGTCCTTGGGTAAAACCTCCTGCGGCAACGATGTTGCCATTAGCAAGTATGTAGCTAACGCTGACCGCGTAATTTTGACGGGCGCTGTAACCTTGCATCCCTTTGCCGGCTTTGGCGGCGGACGTAAGGCTGTTATGCCGGGTGTTGCTGCTTATGACAGCATTATGAAAAACCATTGCATGACCATGTCTCCGGTAGAGGGCTGTGGCTGCAATAAGGCATGTGATGCCAGCCTGCTGGAGGGCAACCCTATCCACGAGGATATGTACGAGGCCTGCGCTTTGCTGGACCCTGACTTTTTGGTGAATACTGTTTTTACTCCTGATGGCGAAATCAGCGAGGTTGTTGCCGGTCACTGGTTTGAAGCCTGGCAGAAGGGCTGCAAGGACCTGCTGGCAATGGGCGGCGTGCACATTAATCAGCTGGCTGACGTGGTAATTGCCTCTGCCGGCGGCTATCCCAAGGATTTGAACCTGTATCAGGCCACCAAGTGTCACATGAACGCCACCTTTGCTGTTAAAAAGGGCGGCATTATGATCTTTACGCTGGATTGCCCTGATATCAAGGAGCCTGCCATCTTTACCGACTGCTTCAGCCGCAACGATATGGAGCAGTTTGAAAAGGATATTCGCGCCAGCTTCACTATTCCTGCCTTTGTTGCCTTTAAGGCACGTAGCATTGTAAACGACGTTACTGCTTATCTTGTAACCCGTCCGGAGAACTTTGAGTTTGTCCGCAGAACCGGCCACATTCCCTGCGCCAGCCTGCAGGAGGCCTGGAATTTGGCACAAGAAAAGCTTGCACAGCAGGGCAAAAAAGACTACACTATTACTATTATGGGACATGCTTCGGCTACGCTCCCAATTTTAGATAAATAAGATAAAACTGGAGGAATTTATTTATGAAAACTAGAAAAGTTGGCGTAATCGGCCTCGGCCACGTTGGCGCCCATGTTGCTTACAGCCTGGCTATCCAGGGAATTGCTGCCGAGCTGGTGCTGGTAGACCCCAAGGAAAGCAAGCTGGCTGCAGAGGTACAGGATCTGCGCGACGCAGTTATGTACTGCCCGCATGATGTAAAAATCAACGGCGGCACCTATGCTGACCTAGGCGACTGCGACGCTATCGTTAACTGCATCGGCGATATCGACCTCGTTGCCAGCGGCAACCGTCTGGATGAGCTTTCTTACACCGCTGCACAGGTTAAGGGTTATGTGCACAAGGTTATGGCCAGCGGCTTTAACGGCTTTATCGTCAACATTACCAATCCCTGCGACGTTATCACCAACATCCTGTATCGTGAAAGCGGTCTGCCGAAGGGACATGTAATCGGTACCGGTACCGGTCTGGATACCTCCCGTCTGGTTTCCGCACTGTCGCAGCAGACCGGCGTTTCCCCGCAATCCATCAGCGCTTACATGATTGGCGAGCATGGTGCTTCCCAAATGGCTGCCTGGTCCTGCGTAAACTTCAACGGCGTTCCCCTGAGCTCCCTGGAGCATGAAGACCGTTTCTCCTTTGACAAGCCTGAGCTGCAAAAACGCGCTATTGGTGGCGGCTGGGTAACCTACAGCGGTAAGCATTGCACCGAATACGGCATCTGCTCCACCGCTGCACGTATGGTTCGCTGCATTTTCAACGACGAGCAACGCATTATGCCTGCTTCCATGTTGCTTGACGGCGAATATGGCGAAAAGGACGTTTTTGTAGGCGTACCTGTTCTGCTGGGTAAAAATGGCGTTGAACGTGTGTTGGAGCTGCCCCTGACCGATGAGGAAAAGGTAAACTTCCACAAATGCTGCGAGGATGTCCGCAACAACATTAAGCTTGCGGAAAGCATCCCTGCTGCTGAATGTAAATAATTATTGCGCAATAGTGCGCTGAGAGCGGCCCCTGCTGTTACTCTTTGCGGTGATAGCGGGGGCTGCTTTGTCTTTCTTCCATAAACTTTTTACAAAAAACATATTCCGCTATTTGTCAATATGCTGTATTTAGTGTATAATAGTAACGAGAGTATGTGTGCGGACACAGTATCAATATTTCAGTTCTACATTGTGCGGAAACATGTAAAATAAAAATGGAGGTGTATTTTTTTTGGCTAAATTTCAACATAAGGTTCAAATCATCCCGCTTGGTGGTTTGGGCGAAATTGGTAAAAACATGACGGTATTTCGTTATGGGGATGACATTATCCTGATCGATGCAGGCCTGATGTTCCCGGAAGACGATATGCTCGGTATAGATTTAGTAATTCCTGATATTACGTATTTGCTCGAAAACAAGGATAAAATCAGAGGTATTTTCCTGACGCATGGTCATGAGGATCATATTGGTGCCTTACCCTATGTGATGAAGCAGATTGATTGTCCCGTTTATGGTACCGCACTTACTCTGGGTATTTTGCAAGGTCGTCTTAAGGAAAACGGCGTCGGTAACGAAAATTTGCACACCGTCAAGCCTGGTGACAAGATCAGCGCAGGTGCCTTTAAGCTTGACTTTATCCGTGTAAATCACAGCATTCCCGATGCAGTGGCTATCGCTATTACTACACCTATCGGTGTAATTATTCATACAGGTGACTTTAAGATTGACCATACCCCTGTTGATGGACAGGTGATGGAGTTTAATAAATTTGCCGAATATGGTGACCGTGGGGTACTGTGCCTGTTGGCTGACAGCACTAATGCCGAGCGCCCGGGCTTTACTCCTAGCGAAAAGATGGTAGGCGAAACCTTTGACGAGGAATTCCGTTATGCTAAGCACCGCATTATTATCGCAACGTTCTCGTCTAACGTGCACCGCATCCAGCAGGTAATTGATACCGCGATCAGATATGACCGTAAGGTGGCAGTAATTGGCCGCAGCATGGTGAACGTTGTCAATATTGCCAGGGAAATGGGCTACTTGAAGGCTCCGGATGGCGTTTTGATTGATATTGATGAAACGCACAACTATACTCCGGAGAAGATTGTCATAATCACCACCGGCAGTCAGGGCGAGCCTATGAGCGCGTTGACGCGTATGGCTATGAACGACCACAAAAAGGTGGACATCATGCCCGGTGATACGGTAATTATTTCGGCAACTCCGATTCCCGGTAACGAAAAGCTGGTTTCGCGCACCATCGACCATCTGTATAAGCTGGGTGCGGATGTTATTTATGAAAAGAGCAATGGCGTGCACGTTTCCGGCCATGCCAGCCAGGAGGAAATCAAGATGATGCACAACCTGGTGCGTCCGCGCTTCTTTATGCCTGTGCATGGTGAATACCGTCACCTGGTAAAGCATGCCAACCTGGCAAAGGCACTGGGCATGCCTGCTGACCACATCGTGATTGGCGAAAATGGCAGCGTAATCGAGCTGACGAAAAACAGCATTAATATTAATGGCAAGGTGCCCTCGGGCAAGGTGCTGGTTGATGGTCTGGGCGTTGGCGACGTCGGTAATATAGTACTGCGTGACCGCCGCCAGCTGTCGCAGGACGGTATTATGATCGTCGTTGTGACGATTGATAAGGAGACCTGTCGCGTGGTATCCGGCCCTGATATTGTTTCGCGTGGCTTTGTTTATGTACGCGAGGCCGAGGACCTGATGGATGAAGCACGTGAGAAGGTGCAGGCCGCACTGGACCGCTGCGAGGATAATAACGTTTCGGAATGGTCGGTAATAAAATCCAACGTGCGTGATTCCTTGGGACGGTTCCTGTTTGAAAGAACACGTCGCCGCCCGATGATCCTGCCGATTATTATGGAAGTTTAAGTTGTGACTAGTAAATAGCTGCTAGCTGTTGGTCGTTTGCCGACCACTAGTAGCGGAATGGGGTTGTCTTACCTTGCGCAAGGACAGAAAGCAAAAAAGTAAGCAATTGAATACATTGAGGCCTATGGTGTGGGCTGTGGCCTGCCTGTTATTGGGGCTGCTTTTTGCTGTCGCATGGCTGGTTGCGTCCGAGGAGGGCTTTTTGCACAGCGCGAATAGCTTCGAACGCTATCTGCTGGGTAAGGGTGTATTTTTGTTGCCTGTAGCTTTGTTTGCTGCGTCCTGGAAGCTGCTTGTTGACGGACAGCTCCGTGTTTTTAATAAATTAACATGGGAATTTGCTTTGGTGACGCTGTGCCTTTTAGGCACAGCTCATCATGTTTTTATACCCTTTGGTTCTGAATTGGAGCCATCGCTTTTGCCTGACGGTGGCGGCCTCGTCGGAGGCCTTATCGTGATGCTTTTGCACAGAACCATAGGCGGATATGTTACGACAGCGGTTTTTGTTATCTGCTGGCTGCTTGTTATAGCGCTCTTTTTGCCGCTGCGTAGCTTGTGGGAACGTCTGCAGGATTATCCGACGGCGGACGAGCTTACCCTGGTGCGTCCTACTGCCGCAAAGAAGACGGAACGCAAGAATGTGCCAATTACCGCTTCCGGCGTATTTAGACGCACGGAGCAAAAGGCAGCAGCCTCTAAAGAGCAGAAGCGTAGCAGCACTACAGGTAATAGCGTTATGGACAGCTATGGCAGTAAGGATTTTGAGGCCTTTACCGAGGGATTGCAAAAGCAAGGTCCGTTGAAACGCATATTAAACTTTAACGATAAAAGCGCCTATTCCGAGCCCCTGATTAAGGAAAAGCTGGAACGTGACCCGGTGCAGCTGCCTGATTGGGAAGAGCGGCGGCCAGAGGTCGTTTTGCGTCCGATTATTGATTATGATAGCGATGGTGGCTACGTACCCGACAGCCGATTTTTGGATGATGACCCCGTAGAGCCTGAAGCCTCTGTAGCAAAGCAAGGTGCATCCGTCATCAATAATACTTATGAGACAGCGCAGCAAAGCTCATCCATTATCAATAATGATTATGAAAAAGCGGAGATCACCGCTATGGAGCAGCAGGTGACGGCGGAGGAGGCAGCTCCTTCTCAGGCTGCAGAAAAGACGGAGCCTGTGGTTGCCATCTTTGATAGTGCCGATAAAATTCAGATGACTGCGGTAGAGGAGCCGCAGCAGGCAGGGCCTGCCGACGCGCAGGGAGGTACTTACAGGCTGCCGCCGATTGAGCTTTTGGATATACCGCGTGTCAGCGATCCTGCCTCCTACCAAAAGGATATTATGGATCAATGTGCTGTGCTTGAGCAGACCTTGGCAGATTTTAAGGTGCGCGCCAAGGTGATCGCAGTTACCCGCGGGCCTTCTGTTACCCGCTTTGAGCTGGAGCCTGCCCCCGGCGTCAAGGTCAGCTCGGTGGTGAATTTGGCTGACGATATTGCTTTGCGTCTGGCGGCACCCGGTGTGCGCATTGAGGCGCCTATCCCAGGAAAATCGGCTATCGGCATTGAAGCACCTAACACGAAAAATGATACCGTGTGCTTCCGCGAGGTGGTGGAGGACGCTGGTGTGCGCAGTGCCGACGAAAGGCTGTGCATCGGCTTGGGCAAGGATATCAGCGGCAATATCATTTCAGCCGACCTGGCGAAGATGCCGCATTTATTAGTTGCAGGTTCGACCGGTAGTGGTAAGTCGGTATGCATAAATACGATAATCGCAGGACTGTTGTACCGCGCTACGCCTGAAGAGGTGAAGCTGATTTTGGTTGACCCCAAGGTGGTGGAGCTGTCTAACTATAACGGTATTCCCCATCTTTTGACGCCTGTGGTGACGGAGCCCAAGAAGGCGGCCAGCGCCCTGCATTGGGCAGTTGCTGAAATGGAACGCCGCTACAAGGCCTTTGCTGATAGCCATGTGCGTGATATTAAAAGCTACAACGCGCAGGCAACAGAAAAAATGTCCTACATTGTTATTATTATAGACGAGCTGTCGGATTTGATGATGGTGGCTAAGGTGGATGTGGAGGATGCCATTTTGCGCCTGGCGCAGAAGGCACGTGCTGCAGGTATCCATCTGATTTTGGCTACTCAGCGTCCGTCGGTTGACGTTATTACAGGTATCGTCAAGGCTAACATCCCGTCGCGCATAGCTTTTGCTGTATCGTCGCAGACTGATTCACGCACGATAATTGATATGGGCGGTGCCGAAAAGCTACTAGGCAAGGGCGATATGCTCTTTTATCCTATTGGCTATAACAAGCCCGTGCGCGTGCAGGGTGCCTTCGTCAGCGATGCAGAATTGAACAAAATTGTTGATTTCATTGTTAAACAGGCAGTTCCTGTTAATTATAGCGAAGAGGTTACCGCGCAGGAGCTTGAATGTGATAGCAAGAATAATAATACAGAGGAAGCAGGCAGCAATGCACCTGCTGAGGATGAGCTGTTTGAGGATGCCCTGAACTTGGTTTTGGATATGGGGCAGGCTTCGAGCTCGATGCTACAGCGCCGTTTCCGTATAGGCTACACCCGTGCAGCCCGCCTGGTGGATACCATGGAGGAACTGGGGATTGTGGGGCAATCTGTCGGGAGCAAGCCACGAGAGGTTATAATATCGCGCAAGGAAGCAGAGGAACGCTTTCTGCGCCGTGAATAAGCGGAGGTATAAACACAATGGACAACGAAAAAACTGTCGGCATGATTTTAAAGGAAGCAAGACAGTCTAAGGGATTGTCGTTGGCTGATGTTGAAAAGGGTACGAGTATCCGCAGCCGTTATCTAGAGGCCGTGGAAAACGACGAGTATGACAAAACGCCGGGAGAGGTTTTTCTTAAGGGTATGATCCGTAATTACGGCAACTTTTTAGACCTGGACGGACCGGCGCTGGTTGATGCCTATAAGGCTAGTGCTGCAGGTATGGCGGCTGAGGCTGTGCACAGCCAGGGTATCCGCGAGGTAGAAAAGGTACGTCTTAATATCCAGCTCAAGGATAAACGCGATATCGGTAGTGGTACGGGACGTTTTGAAATGCCGCAGCTGCCGGTTAAGCAATGCCTGGCAGGTTTGGCGGTAGTAGCGGTTTTGGCGGCAGGCTATTTTGCTGTCCCAGCTGCTATTGACTACGCTAAGAATATGCCCAAGGATGAGCCTAAGCAGGCGCAGCAGGTAAATACCGATAAAGCTACGCATGGAGCAGCTGCTACCCTGGATAAGGTTACCGTGGAGATGGAAGCAGAGGGAGCCTGCTGGCTGGAGGTTACCGCGGACGGCAAAGAGATTTTTGCCGGCACGCTGCAGCCCAAGGATAAAAAGACCTTTGAGGCTAAGGATAAGCTGATTGTCAAATATGGTAATATCGGCGTTATTAAAATGAAGGTCAATGGTGAGGCCGTGGACCTGAAGGGTGAGCATGGTGTTGCGGTGAAGACCTATACCCGTGCCAATAGTGCTGCCGAAGCGGCTGCTCCTACCCCTGCTGCTGTAGAGGAAAAGACAGAGCCGAGCGTAAGCGAGAGCGCGCCTGCGCCAGCTGCAGCCCCCGCACCGCAGACAGAGGAGACCAAGGCTGCAGAGCCTAGGGTAGAGCAGCAGGCGGCTGAAACAAAGACCGAGGCTGCCCCCGCGCAGGAGCAGCAGGAGGAAGCTAAGGCAGCACCTGCTGCCCAAGCAAAGAAAAACTAAAGCAGGAGCTTTACATGAAACAATTTTTACCAATTTCCCGCAAGGAAATTGCAGAGCGTGGCTGGGAGCAGATAGATTTTTTGTTTATCAGTGGCGATGCCTATGTAGACCATCCGTCCTTCGGACCTGCGGTGATTTGCCGCGTACTGGAGGCGCAGGGCTATAAAGTGGCTTTGCTGTGCCAGCCGCGCTGGGATAAAGCTGAATATTTTGCCGAGCTGGGCAAGCCACGTTTGGGTGTAATGATTTCGGGCGGCAATTTGGATTCTATGCTCTGCCGCTATACCGTGGGCAAGCATGAACGCGTTGTGGATAAATATACCGCAGGCGGTGCTGTGGGGCAGCGTCCAGACCATGCCACTGCCGTATATGCGCAGATGGTGAAGCGCCTGTGGCCGGATATGCCTGTAATTATTGGCGGTATTGAGGCCAGCCTGCGCCGCTTTGTGCACTATGATTATTGGGAAAACAAGCTGCTGCCCTCTATTTTGGAAACCAGCGGCGCTGACCTTTTAATCTACGGCATGGGCGAAAAGCAGGTGGTGGAAATCGCTGACTACCTGGCTGGTGGTGCCAGTCCTGAGGATATGCACTATATCCGTGGTACGGCCTACGCCTGTGACGCACTGCCTGAGGATGAAGAGCTGGTAGAGCTGCCGGGGTGGCAGCAGATTAGCGCTGATCGCAGGGAGTACGCCCGCGCCTTTAACCTGCAAAGCAAGGAGCAGGATCCGTTTTATGGCAAGACCGTGGTGCAAAAGGGTCAGCGCAAGTACATTGTGCAAAATCCCAACATCTATCCTTTGACGATGGAGGAGATGGACGCTATTTATGACCTGCCGTATATGCGCAGCTGGCACCCGAGCTATGATGCTAAGGGGGGCGTGGCGGCGCTGGAGGAGGTGCAGTTTAGCCTGGTGAGCAGCCGTGGCTGCTTTGGTAGCTGTGCGTTTTGCGCTATTCATGCGCATCAGGGACGCATTATCCAGGCACGCAGTCACAGCTCCATCTTGCGTGAGGCCAAGATTTTGACAAAGCTGCCGGGGTTTAAGGGTTATATTCACGACGTAGGCGGACCGACGGCCAACTTCCGTCATCCATCGTGTGCCAAGCAGCTGAAGCTGGGCGTGTGCAAAAACAGGCAGTGTCTTTTTCCCAAGCCTTGTCCTAATATTGATGCGGACCACAGCGATTATGTGGCGCTTTTGCGCAAGCTGCGCGCCCTGCCTGGGGTAAAGAAGGTGTTTATCCGTAGCGGTATCCGTTATGATTACCTGATGGCAGATAAAAAGCAGGAGTTTTTGGATGAGCTGTGCCGTTATCACATCAGTGGCCTTTTAAAGGTGGCACCAGAGCACATTGCGCCGCAGGTTTTGGCGCGGATGGGCAAGCCTGGTAAGGATGTATATTTGAAGTTTATGCGCCTGTTTGCGCAAAAGAACAAGGAGTTGGGACTGCCGCAGTTTTTGGTGCCCTATTTTATTTCGAGCCACCCGGGCTGCACGCTGAACAACGCCATAGAGCTGGCGGAGTTTTTGCGTGATATTAAGCATCAGCCTGAGCAGGTGCAGGATTTCATCCCTACGCCGGGAAGCGCGGCGACTGCTATGTATTATTCGGGCGTGGACCCTGAAACCATGGAAAGCGTGTTTGTGGCACGCAACCCACATGATAAGGCCATGCAGCGCGCGCTCATGCAATACCGCGCACCACGCAACCGCAAGCTGGTGCTGGAGGCGCTGCAGAAGGCAGGACGCATGGATTTGGTGGGCAGTGGGCACAAGTGCCTGCTTAGCGACGGGCAGCAGCCGCCAAAGCATGGCAAGCAGGGCGCTACAGGGCGTGATGCCGCAGGCGACAGAGCACGTCAGGCACACCGCCGCAGGTAGAAGCGGAGGCAGAATAATGATCCGTTTTGTTTTTTTTATGCTGCTGCTGACGAGCGCTTTGCTCGGAGCAGGCTGCAGTGATGAGCCTAAGGCTCAGCTGCCGCAGGGAGCGGCGCAGCTTACATTGTATTCCGAGCTGGATAATAAATTTACTGAGGACCTTGTGGCGGCCTTTAACGCCAGGCACAAGGAAAAGCTGCAGCTGCGGGCTATTTACGAGCTGAAGGGCGGTGAACGCCCGGACGTGGTGCTGGCCGAGCAGCGTACGCTGAGCGGCCTGAAGCGTCAGGGCAGGCTGAAGCCGGTGGCCTTTGCAGCCGGTGACAGGCTGCCGCAGAAGTTTCGTGATGCGGAGCTTAACTGGTACGGTATTTTTTATGATCCAACGGTTTTTTTGGTTAATCAGCAATACGCCCGCAGCATCGGGCAGGCTAATTTGTGTGGCTGGCAGGATTTAGAAAATACCGGACAGCTGCGCATAGCGATAGAAAATTTGTCGGACAGCAATAGTACGCAAAACTTTTTAGCGGCCTTTGCTGACCATTATGGCGAAACAACCTCGCTTAATTATTTGTGGAATATCAACCGCTTTATCGGGCAGTATGCCAAGTTTCCGTTTACGCCTGTACGCCTTACGGCCGTAGGCGATGCGGATGTGGCTATTACCAGGCAGAGCTATGTTTTTAAATATCTGGAAAGTAAATTTCCTGCCTATGTCGTTTATCCCCGTGAAGGGACGCCGGTCAATTTGTACTGCGCCGGCCTGTTTAAAAATGGTGCGGACGATGTAGATGGCCTGGAGGTTATGGAATGGCTGCTGACAAGCGCGCAGGTGCAGACCATAGCTCAGGAGGATGCGACAGGATATTTATTTTTGTTTCCCCACGGCATTGATGCCGCAGCTGCTGATGCTGACAAAATCTGGATAAATAGCAGCTATCTGGAGTCTGCCAAGCAGGAGGCGCTAACGAATAAGTGGCTGGGGAATGTCAGGTTCAGTAAATAAGCCTTAATAGATATTGATATTGTAAATACGCACGTATTGCTGCAGGCTGCTTTGGCATTACCTGCAGCAGTGTACCAGCCCTTGGAGGAGGAAATATAGTATGAAAATTGGAATGGTCAGCCTTGGCTGTCCCAAAAATTTGGTGGATTCCGAGGTTATGCTCGGCATTATCCGCGAAAAGGAACTGGAGGTAACTAATAACCCGGCGGAGGCTGATTTAATTATAGTAAACACCTGTGGCTTTATCGAAAGCGCCAAGGAGGAGTCCGTCAACACTATTTTGCAGATGGGCGAATACAAGGCGCAGGGAAGCTGCAAGTATTTGATCATGACAGGCTGCCTGGGCCAGCGCTACGCTGACGAGCTGTTTAAGAGCATGCCTGAGGTTGACGCTATCGTGGGTACGGACTGCTTTACGGATATAGGCTGGGTGATTGACCAGGTGATGGCTGGCAAACGCTTAAAGCACCTGGAAAAGCTGCAAAGCAAAAACGTCCAGGTCCTGCCGCGTATGCTGACAACACCTAGCTATATGGCATATCTTAAGATTGCCGAGGGCTGTGACAACTGCTGTTCGTACTGCATCATCCCGCAGCTGCGCGGACCCTACACCAGCCGCCCCTATGACGAGGTGATGGCCGAAGCAAGAGCGCTGGCGGCAAGTGGTACTAAGGAAATCATTGTTGTGGCGCAGGACACCACCCGCTATGGCGAGGATTTGACGGGTAAGTTGCTGTTGCCGCAGCTTTTGCGTGACCTGAACGAGCTTGAGGGTGTTGAGTGGATCAGGGTGATGTACCTGTATCCCAATAATTTTACCGATGAGCTGATTGACGCTATCGCTGAATGCGACAAGGTGTGCAAGTACATTGATATACCGCTGCAGCATGCCAGCGACCGCCTGCTTGAAAGCATGAACCGTTATGATACACGTGCGCAGGTGGAGGAGCTTTTGGGCAAGCTGCGCGCACGTATTCCGGGCATTACCATCCGCACCACCTTTATCGTGGGCTTCCCCGGTGAAACGGAGGAGGATTTTGCCGAGCTGCTGGACTTTGTAGAAAAGCAGCGCTTTGAAAATGCGGGCGTGTTCCAATATTCGCAGGAGGATGGCACGGTTGCAGGCGCTATGCCTAACCAGATTGCCCCCGAGGTTAAGGAAAACCGCTACCACGAGCTGATGGCGCTGCAGGCAGGTATTGCTGAGGAAATTCATCTGGAGCGCGAGGGTGCGGAGCTGGACGTAATAGTTGAAGGCTTTGATGAGGAGAACCCTAATCTTGCTGTGGGCCGTTCCTACCACGAGGCACCTGATATTGATGGCAATATCTTTATTGAAAACGCAGGTGAGCTTGAGGTGGGCCAGATGGTGCGTGTGCGCATCGTACAGGGCTTTACCTACGAAATGGTGGCCGAGCTGATATAAGGGCAGGTGCGGACGTGTGGTCCGGGCTTTGCTGAAAATATAATTTGCTATCCTGCCGGTCGCGGCAGGCCGAGGAGTGATGGATGAATGAAGGTAGAAATTGTAACCACGGGCACAGAGCTTTTGCTGGGCGAAATTTTGAATACCAACGTACAATATCTTTCGCGTAAGCTTAATAGCATTGGCTTTGATGTTTTGTATCATACTACGGTGGGGGATAACCCTGACCGTATGCGCCAGGTGCTGCAAAGAGCTATGGAGCGTGCGGATATTATCATCACCAGCGGCGGCCTGGGACCGACGCGTGGCGACATCACCAAGGAAATGGTGATGGAGGTGTGTCACACCGACAGCTATATGGATTTGGATACCTGGGGACGTATCGACGGCTATTTTGCTAAAAAGGGCATCGTCCCTACGGCCAACAACGAAAAGCAGGCCTATGTGCCTATCGGGGCAGAGGTGCTGCAAAACGACGTGGGTACTGCGCCAGGACTGTGGCTGGAGTACGAGGACAAGCTTTTTGTTATGCTGCCCGGGCCACCTGCAGAGCTGGTTGATGTGTGTGAAAAGCAGCTGTGGCCACGTCTTTTGCAGCGCTTTAGCGACCAGGGTATAATTCTGTCGCGCGTTTTGCACCTGCGTGGAATTGGCGAATCGCTGGCAGCTGCCAAGCTGGATACCTTGATTGTGCAGCAGACTAATCCTACCATCGCGCTTTATGCCCGTCGCGGTGAGGTTATCATCCGCCTGACGGCCAAGGCTGGCGGTGCTGACGAGGCAGGTCGTCTGCTGGACGCAATGGAGCGGGACGTGCGTGCCTGCATTGGTGAATATATTTATGGCGTGGATGATGCTACGCTTGCTGCCTGTCTGGGACAGCTGCTTTTGCAGCAGGGTAAGACCATCGCCTTTGCCGAATCCTGCAGCGGCGGTCTGGCCAGCAGTCTGGTGACCGACGTGCCGGGAAGCAGCGAATATCTTTTGGGCAGCGTGGTGAGCTACACCAATATGGCTAAGCAGAAGCTTTTGCATGTGCAGGCCGAAACGCTGGAGCATTGCAGCGCCGTGAGCCGTGAAACCGCCTGTGAGATGGCAGTAGGCGTGCGCCGCCTTTTGGGCAGCGACGTCGGCGTGAGCATTACCGGCAACGCCGGACCTGGCGCCAGCGAGGGCAAGCCTGTAGGCCTTGTTTATATAGCAGTTGCCACCAGTGATGTGGTATACTGTCAGGAGCATCATTTTACATCCACAAGAACAGAAAATAAGCTGCGAATAGCACAGACAGCTATTTCTATGGCTATTGATAAATTATTAGAAGCACAAAGAAATACGGAGGAAAATAAATGACGACACAAAAAGAGATGTTTGGCGAGCTTGAGCTTGACAAAAAAATTGTAAACGCCCTCACGGATATGGGATTTGAGGAGCCTTCTCCTATACAGGCGGCAACCATTCCCCTGGTGCTGGCAGGCAACGACGTTATCGGCCAGGCACAGACGGGTACCGGTAAAACCGCTGCCTTTGGTATTCCGCTGGTACAATCCATTGATGATTTTAAGCATATCCAGGCACTGATAATGACGCCGACCCGCGAGCTGGCAATTCAGGTTGCCGAGGAGGTGGGCAAGATCGGTCGCACCCGCCGCGTACGTGCGCTGCCTGTTTACGGTGGACAACCGATTGAACGTCAGATCCGCGCGCTGCGTAGCAATGTGCAGATCGTTATCGGCACCCCCGGCCGTTTGATTGACCATATCAACCGCGGTACTATCCACCTGGACCACATCAAGTTTTTGGTGCTGGATGAAGCAGACGAAATGCTGGATATGGGCTTTGTGGATGATATTGAGGAGATTATGCGCAGCCTGCCGACAGAGCGCCAGACGCTGCTGTTTTCGGCAACCATGCCGCGTCCTATTTTGAGCTTGACCAAAAAATATATGAAGGCACCCAAAAACGTCACCATTTCTAAGGAAGAGCTGACCGTGCCTTTGATTGAGCAATACTATTTTGAAACCAAGGACAAGATCGAAGGCCTGTGCCGCCTGCTTGATGCCGAGGTTGATGGCAAGCTGATTATCTTCTGCCGCACCAAAAAGGGCGTGGATGATTTGTCGATCGCACTGTCGAGCCGTGGCTACATGGCCGAGGGTCTGCATGGCGACCTCAGCCAGAACCAGCGTGACCGTGTTATGAAGAAGTTCCGCGAGGGCTCTGTCGATGTGCTGATCGCCACCGACGTTGCTGCCCGTGGCATTGACGTGGATAACATCACCCACGTTATTAACTTTGATATTCCGCAGGATCCCGAAAGCTACGTGCACCGCATTGGCCGTACCGGCCGTGCGGGTAACACCGGCGTCGCTATGACCTTTATCACTCCGCGCGAGTTCCGTCAGCTGAAGCTGATTGAGCGCACGGTAAAGACTAAGATCCAACGCCGCCAGCTGCCTACCGCTGCCAACGTTATCGAACGCCAGCGTGATCAGATCATCAGCAAGATGCAGACGGTGCTGGAGCTGAACGCATATCATGACTATATGCCCATCGCCGAAAGCCTGCTGGATGATTACAGTGCCGAGGAGGTTGCAGCCGCAGCACTCAAGCTGATGCAGGAGGGCAACAAGGCGCTGGAGGCACCGCAGGAGGATGTTTTGGCCAAGGATTTGCAAAACACCGGCGGCCGTCCGGGCATGGTGCGTCTATTTATGAACATCGGCCGCAGCCAGAAGATTATGGTAAAGGATATCGTGAGCACCATCGCGATTGAAGCAGATATTCCTGCACGCGATATCGGCCTGATCAATATTTATGACAAGTTTACCTTTGTAGAGGTGCCTGAGGACGTGGCTGAAAAGGTTATCGGCGCTATGCACAAGAACTTTATCAAGGGCTACAGGGTAAATATCGAGCCTGCTAAGGCAAGAAGATAATAGTATCAACTTAACCCCCATTTGGAGGTGAAATTATGGCTAACGAAATTTATGGTAACCTTAAGGGAATACGTAATTCTGTAATTGATGAACTGAAAACCTTTTATGATATCCGTCTGGAGGGTGGGCAGCTTTTGACAAGCGAGCTGCTTTTGCGCATGGCCGATGTTACCGACTACATCAACCGTGAGGTGAGTGTGTATATCGCACGCAACGGCCAGGTGCTGGCGGTGGCGGTGGGCAACGACCAAAGCGTGGAGCTGCCGCCCGTGGAGGGCAGGCGTAGTGCCAGCCGCCTGAGCGGTGTACGCTGCGTGCATACCCATCCCAACGGCAACCCCAATTTGAGCGGTGTGGATATATCGGCCCTAAAAAACAGTCGCTTTGACGCTATGGTGGCTATTGGCGTGACCTCGCCTGATATCAGCCAGTCACAGCTCACCTTTGGCATGATCACGGGTATGGATGAAAACGAGCAGTACCAGGTGGAATGCTACGGTCCGCTGACGCCTGCTGAGGCAGAGGGGATTTACTTTCCTAACCTGGCGGCGATGGTGGAGCGCATTTTGGACAAGCAGAGTGCGTCGGCCAGCCTGGCACAGGGCACGGAGCGTGCCATTATCGTCGGCATGGAATATGGCGGCGGGGCAAGCGCCAACGGCTGGAGTGCCGCAGATTCGCTGGAGGAGCTGAAGCAGCTGGCAGATACTGCCGGTGCGGAGGTGGTGGCGCGCTTTTTGCAAAAGCGTCCCAAGCCTGACCCTGCTTTTTTCATCGGCCGTGGCAAGGTGCAGGAGCTGGCACTGTTTGTGCAGCAGGAAAACGTTGACCTGTGCATCTTTGACGACGAGCTGTCGCCGGCACAGCAGCGTAACATAGAGCAGGCGATGGGTGTACGTGTGCTGGACCGCACAGCGCTCATCCTGGATATTTTCGCGCAGCGCGCCCACACCAACGAGGGTAAGCTGCAGGTGGAGCTGGCACAGCTGCAATATACGCTGCCGCGCATTATGGGCAAGGGCTTGTCGCTGTCGCGCTTAGGCGGCGGCATTGGTACCCGCGGCCCCGGTGAAACCAAGCTGGAGGTGGACCGCCGCCGCATCCGTGATCGCATCGCCTACATCAAGGAATGCATCGGCAAGGTCAAGAGCGTACGCAGCCTGCATCGTGCAGGACGTGCCAAGGCCAGCGTGCCGACTGTCAGCCTGGTGGGCTACACTAACGCCGGCAAATCCACTCTACTTAATACGCTGACGCATTCAGATATCTACGCCAAGGATCAGTTGTTTGCGACGCTGGATCCCACCACGCGTCAGCTGGACCTGCCTAATAAGCAGCAGGCCATTTTGACGGATACAGTAGGCTTTATCCAACGCCTGCCACATCAGCTAGTGGCGGCCTTTCAATCCACGCTCGAAGAGGTGGTGGAGGCGGACGTGCTGCTGCACGTTATTGACGTGAGCCACGAGCTGTATAAGGAGCAGGCGGGCGCCGTCTACCAGGTGCTAGGCGAGCTGGGAGCCAAGGATAAAACCATAATCACGGTTTATAACAAGATTGATAAGCTGCCGCCTGATTCGGCACTGGCAACACGTCTGGCACAGGAGGAAAACAGCATCTGCATTTCGGCCAAGGCCGGACTTAACCTGGATTCCCTGCTGGCGTTAATTGCCGAAAACCTGAAGCTGAAGACGGTGGAGGCAAGCTTTTTAGTACCGTACAGCGATTCTGCCGCAGTTTCGCAGCTGCACGGGGCAGGCACGGTGTTGGAGCAGGAGTACCTGGCTGAGGGCACACTTTTAAAGGTGCGCCTGGAGGCGGAGCAGGTGCAGCAGTTTGAAAAATATATAAGAAATTAAGGTGAAAAATTTGTCTATAGATTTTGACGCATTGGAGCAGCAGGCTCTGGCAGAGGTGGCCAAGCACACTCCCACGCTGGAGGAGGCCGCGCTCTTTAATACGCAAAAGGTGATTAGTGCCTTTCGCAATAATATGGTTTCGGATTATTACTTAAAGCCTACTACGGGCTATGGCTATAGCGACGTGGGCCGTGACAAGCTGGACGCGATTTACGCCGAGCTGTTCCACACGGAGGCGGCGCTGGTGCGCTCGCAGTTTGTAAGCGGTACGCACGCGCTGGCCGTGGCGCTTTTGGGCAATCTGCGTGCAGGTGACGAGCTGGTGGCTGTAACAGGCGCACCCTACGACACGATGCAGACCATCATCGGTTATCCTGTGAAGACTCCGGGCTCACTGGTGGATTTGGGCGTGAGCTACAAGGAGCTGCCCATGACTGGCGATCATGTGAATCTGGAGGCGCTCAAGCAGGCTGTAACAAGCAAAACCACCATGGTACACATCCAGCGCTCCTGCGGCTACAGCAGTGTGCGCAAGACTATCGACGTTGCCGAAATCGGCCGCATCTGCCAGGCTGCCAAGGAGGCCAACCCCAACGTTATCTGCTTTGTGGATAATTGCTACGGTGAATTTATCGAAAAGCAGGAGCCTACTGAGGTGGGGGCCGATTTGATGGCTGGCTCGCTGATTAAAAACCTGGGCGGCGGCTTCGCCCCTACGGGTGGCTACATCGTCGGCCGTGCGGACCTGGTCGAAAATGCCTCCTACCGCCTCACTGCCCCCGGACTGGGCGGCGAGATGGGTGCGACGCTGGGTGATACGGCGCGTGAATTTTATCAGGGCCTGTTTTTGGCACCGCATATCGTGATGCAGGCTGTCAAAACGGCAATTTTTGCAGCAGCAGTCTTTAGGGGACTGGGTTATGCTGTAAAGCCGCTGCCCGAGGAACGCCGCAGCGACATCATCCAGGCGATTACGCTTGAAAGCAGACAGCGTCTGTGTGATTTTTGCGTAGCTATCCAAAGTAATTCGCCTGTAGACGCGCATGTGGAGCCTGTGCCGAGTCCGCTGCCAGGTTATCAGGATGATATCATTATGGCGGCAGGCACGTTTGTGCAGGGTGCTTCCATCGAGCTGAGCGCGGACGGTCCCTGCCGTGAGCCGTTTAATGTATTCTTCCAGGGTGGGCTGACCTTTGAGCATGGGAGGCTGGCTATTATGGCGGCGGCTAGGAGAGTTGGTTCTCGTTAAGGATGGGCGATAATGGGTCGTCTGCTATGGGTAAGCTTTCCGACGTACTTGTAGTACGCGACGCAAAGTCCCGGTTTGTCGCGAGCTTGCGAAGCGAGAAACTGTCGGACGTGTTAATATCGCTTGCGATGAGTTGTCGCTTTACCTATGCGTCTGACACTATTTTAGCTCGTCCTGTGAAGGCGGATGTGATTTGTTGCTAGCTTTATGTTAGCAATAAATAGTTACGTATGTGTGAGCTGACGATATTTCAAATTTTACTATTATAAGGATTGATGCTGATGAATAATATGGCAGTATGCAATTATATAGTTGGTGTTGTGGGTGCCGTTATCGGCGGCCTGATTATGCAGGCTGCGGCGGCTTTCCCACTGGAGTTTACCGAAAATGGTCCGGGGCCAGGCTTTTGGCCGTTTTCACTGGGGGCGGTGCTGTGCGCCGTGGCTGTTTTTTTGCTGGTTTATACGTTTATTAACAAAACGACCTTGGCGGCGGAGCAGGTTATACTCACAGGTAACGGCAACAAGCGTGTTTATCTGATGATGGGCCTTGTGGTGGCCTTTTGCGTGCTCATAAATCTGCTGGGCTTTTATGTAGCCTCGGCGTTGCTGATCGCGGCGATTATGCGCCTGATGGATTACCGCAATAACAAGGTTATCGCTATCACCACGGTGCTGACGCTGGTGTTTATTTACGTAGTGTTTGGCGTGCTGTTGCACACCCAAATGCCGCAGTCGATATTTTTGGAGTAGGGGGACGAAGCAATGGTTGATATAATGAGCGCATTGAATATGATTTTCGTACCCCTCAACCTTTTGGGACTGCTCTTTGGCGTGCTGGTGGGCATCGCCTTCGGCTGCATGCCCGGCCTGAGTGTTAACATGGGTTTGGCGCTGCTATTTCCACTGGCGTTTACCTTTCACGGCATTGGCGGCATTTTGATGCTTTTGGGCATTTATTGCGGCGCTATCTACGGTGGCAGTATTTCGGCAATTTTGCTCAAGACACCCGGTACGCCTGCGTCGGTGGCTACTACGCTTGACGGCTATCCCATGGCGACCAAAATGGGTCAGCCCGGGCGTGCACTGGGACTTTCCACTATGGCCAGCACCTTTGGCGGTATTTTCAGCACCATCTGCCTTATTTTGCTGGCACCGCAGCTGGCGAAGGTGGCGCTGCAGTTTAGCAAGCCGGAATATTTTGCTTTGGCTATTTTCGGCCTCAGCATCATCACCAGCGTGTCCAGTGGCAGTGTTATCAAGGGCATTATGGGCGGTCTCATCGGTCTGTTTTTAGCGACCGTGGGTATTGA
>CAVAHH010000002.1:3651-5750 GCA_963588395.1 bacterium | reverse complement strand
GTGCTGATCGGCGTGTTTGCCTTCGCCCAGGTTTTGGGCAGTATAGAAGAATACTACCACAACGAGCGCAAGGAGCAGCACATGCAGCTGGACCGCCTGCTGCCGAGCATGGACGATATGAAGCGTGTTTTTGCAACGCTTCTGCGTTCCTCATGCATCGGCACCTTTATTGGCTGCGTACCGGGTACCGGCGGCGACATCGCTTCGTTCGTGTCGTACGACCAGGCCAAGCGCTGGTCCAGGCATGGCAAGAACTTTGGTAACGGCGAGCCCGAGGGCATTGTGGCCTCCGAGGCAGGCAATAACGCTGTATCCGGTGGTGCCTTTATCCCTGTGCTTACGTTGGGCATCCCCGGCGACGGCGCCACCGCTATTATGATGGGCGCGCTGATGGTGCAGGGCTTGCAGCCTGGTCCCTTGTTGTTTGTAGAAAAGGCACCTGATGTATACGCCATCTTTATCGGTCTTTTGTTGGCCAACGTCATCATGGGCGTTATGGGCTTTTCACTCATCAGGCTGTTTATGAAGGTAGTGAACGTGCCTATCCACATTCTGCTGCCGATCATCGTGATGATGACCTTCGTCGGCACCTATTCCTACAATAATTCTATCAATGACGTTTACCTGATGGTGGTGAGCGGCTTTATTGGTTATTTTCTTAATAAATTGGGCTTTTCCATGTCTGCTATCATTATTGGCATCATTTTGGGCAGTATGGCCGAGCAAAACTTTGTCGGCTCGCTGATCATGAGCGATGGCAGCTTTGGCATTTTCTTCGAGCGTCCGCTGAGCCTGTTCTTTTTGGTAGTGGCGGTACTGTCGCTGCTATCGCCGTTTTTTGGTAAGCTGCTAAAAAGAGGCTAAAGTTTTGCTTGACAAAGGCGCCGCTTTTGGCTATACTTGACGCATATAAAGGGAGTAGCTGGCACGTTTTGTGTTCACTCTGTCGTCAGTACGATTGCTTTGGCAGTCCGGCTTTGTGAGTAAGTAGCGAGACTTTGTTGTAATTTTTGATTGCGGCAAAGCTCTCGCTTTTTTGTTTGCGATGCCTGGCTGCAGGCTGTAAGGAGGAAGCTTATGGATATTTTATTGCAATTTTTGCTTTTAGCGGCAGGCTTTGTGATGCTGGCCAAAGGAGCAGACTGGTTTGTGGAGGGTGCGGCAGGCATCGCTATGCGTTTTGGTATTCCGCAGCTGGTCATCGGTCTGACGATTGTGGCGATGGGTACCAGCGCGCCCGAGGCGGCGGTGAGTATTGCGGCCGCGCTCAAGGGTAATGTCGATATTACCATCGGTAACATCGTGGGCAGCAACATCCTCAATATTTTGGTTATCCTGGGACTGGCGGCGGCGATCGTGCCGCTGGCTGTAGCCAAATCCACCGTGCGTATAGAAATGCCTTTTATGCTGGCGGTGACGGCGTTGCTCTTTTACCAGGGACGTGATGGTACTATTACACTTGCCGATGGAGGCGTGCTGCTTTTGGCCTTTGCCGTGTATATGATGTATTTATATACCATGGCGATGAAAAGCAATGTGGACACCAGCGCAGATGAACCGGGATTGCCGCTTTCGCGCTGCCTTTTGGGTGCAGCCGGCGGCCTGGCGCTGATTATCGCAGGCAGTGATGTTACGGTGGGTGCTGCTACGGCTATTGCAACCTATGCCGGGCTCAGTGAGCGCTTTATCGGCCTCACGATCGTGGCACTGGGGACGTCGCTGCCCGAGCTGTTCACATCGGTGGCGGCGGCACGTCGTGGCAATGCGGATATCGCTATCGGCAACATCGTAGGCAGCAACATCTTCAACATTTTGTTCGTCGTGGGCTTGTCGGCGCTGATTGTGGATATACCTTATGCGGCGGCGTTTGACTTTGATACCGCTGTGGCCATCGGCGCGGCACTATTGCTGTGGCTGTGCGTACTGCGTACGCAGCGTTTGCAGCGCTGGGCGGGCGTAGTGATGCTGGCGTGCTATGCGGCGTATCTGGCGTGGATTTTGTAAGCTGGAAGCATAAAATAGCGTAAATCTTTTTTTGTGTACGCATTGATGTATTATGTAGGCCTTACAATAAGCAAAACAGCCGCCCTCGCTTGAGG
>CAVAHH010000002.1:0-3641 GCA_963588395.1 bacterium | reverse complement strand
CGCTTCGCTATGGGGATAAAATAATATTTTTAGCGCACTCTAAAATATATCGACGCACCGTACGCAAGCGACGCAAGGCGCATGCTGCCTGCATTTTTGCGTGTACGGTATTTGTTTTTACACCGTTTTTTATTTGCCAAGCGACGCATCTTACGCATAGCAAGGCAGCGTCTGCTAAGCCTAAATGCCTTATAAGCCTTGTAGGGCAGGCTTGCTAGCTAAGGATAACGTTAGCACTCCCAAAGATAAGCACACATAGATACTAATACTGTTAGTTAAATTGTGCTTTAGCAGGCATAGATATAACACTGATGCTTGCAATAATATCATACCTCACAAGGCAAGCTTGTACACTTTGCCAACGTCTGCCGTTATAGCTATCTTGTTTAGCTGCGCTTTAGTTACGTAAGCTTTAGGATGGGCCTTGGCTGGAAGCAGGACGTCGGCGTTTGCATTATACCTGCTGTAAGCTTTTTTAGCTAAAGCGTACGCACCGCATGCGTATTTACTAATATCGACGCGCCTAAAGTCGCATGAAATCTGCGTTGCGTCGCTTGCGTACGCTGCGTCGGTATTTTTGCGGGGACGTAAAAAGTGCAAAAATGTGCTGTAGGCTTGCTAGCACAAGGCAGCTGTCAGCATATTGGAATAATTACGCTATCATGCTATAATACTTGCAACAGCCATTAACGGAGGATGATAATAGTGTACGAGCTGATTCAGATTTCCGAGCGAAGTTATTACATACAGAGTCCCGCAAAAATCGGACTTATAAAATTGAACGCGACAGATGTTTGTTTGATTGATAGCGGCAATGACAAGGATGCCGGAAGAAAAGTCCGCCAAATTCTCGATTCTAACGGATGGCGGCTTGTGGCTATTTACAACACACATTCCAATGCTGACCATATTGGCGGCAATAAGTATTTGCAGAAGCAAACCGGGTGTAAAATATATGCACCGGGAATCGAATATGACTTTACCCGTCATCCCATCCTGGAACCATCCTTTTTGTATGGTGGCTTTCCTTGTAAGGAGCTGCGCCATAAATTCCTCATGGCACAGCCAAGTGATGCACAGGAGCTGACGCAGGAGGCTTTGCCTGATGGCTGGCAGCTTATTCCCTTGCCCGGGCATTTCTTTGACATGGTTGGCTTTCGCAGTCCTGATGATGTAGTCTACCTGGCAGATTGTCTGTCCAGTCGCGAAACGCTTGATAAATACCAGATTGGGTTTATATACGATGTTGCTTCATATTTGCAAACGCTGGAAACAGTGAAAAGCATGCAGGCTCGTATGTTTGTCCCGGCTCACGCTGCCGCCACTGAAGAAATAGCTGCTCTTGCACAGTACAATATTGATAAGGTGCAGGAAATTGCGGCGAAGATTCTCGACATCTGCAAGGAGCCGCTTAATTTTGAAGCTATTGTGCAAAGGCTTTTTGCTGAATACGGATTAGCAATGAACTTTGAACAGTATGTGCTTGTTGGCAGTACGGTTCGTTCCTACCTTTCGTGGTTAAAGGATGCAGGCCAACTGGACGGCCGCTTTGAGAATAATATGCTGCTATGGCAGCGGATATAGCAGGCTGCTATGATTATTGAAAAGGTGAAGGGGTATTTATTAAATCTCCCTCATGAAACAGCGCCAAGCTTTGGCGTGCGCGCTCCTGCACAAATTCTTCCATAAGCTTTAGGGTGGCGTCAGCAATGTTGTACTTGGGATGCCTGCTAAAATGAAAGTGCGTCAGGCGGCGAAGAGATTTAAGGTGGCGCTTTTCGGTAAACAGGCGCGCCTGTGCGTCCAGCGTCAGGTACTTGCAGCGCAGACTTTGCTTGTAGGCGGCAAAGCTGTCTGCCTTTAAGTCGGCCTGCGAGGCACCGTAAAAGAAAGAAAAGCCGTTATCAAAAATAGGCGCAAGCTGCAAAACTTCGCCTGTGACATTATCCACAAGCATGCCAAAGTTACCCAAGTGTCTGTCCTGGTTGGCGATGATGCTGTCAAAAAGCATCATATCAGCGTAACGCGCGTGCCCCATGAGGTTTGCTATCTGCAGCTGCGTTAGCGGATCCTCTAAGATAGCGTTGTCAATATCAAAGCCCTTGTGCTTCAGATAGGTGTAGGCATCAATAAAGCCCACCCTTTCAGAGGTAAATAGCCTGCAGGTGCAGATTAGCTCCCTGCTGCCGTTTTGGTGGGCAAATTCTTCCAGGTCATAGGCAATACGCTCAAAGCCCATGGCCTCGGCCACCTGCGCAGCGTAATATTCCATGGTGGCCTGTGACCGCTTGTCGGCGCGGGGGATGAAATCATCACCCTTAAGCAGATAGATGCCGTCGCTGCGATTAGACCAGCATTTTTTGAGCATACCGCTGCTGGTGAGCTCGGCGGTTGTCCTAAGACCGCTGATTTTGGTGCTGTAGCCGGTGAAAGCAACGTAGGCAAGCACCTTATCCATGGGGTGGGTATAAAGGTTGTAGTCCGCCCACTTTTCATCTGCCAGGGCGTTGGTAATCCAATAGGCATCGTTCAGCGATAGGGCGTGGGATATATCCACGTAACGCAGGGGATTGGTCTCGTCCTCTATAGCGGCCATCAGCTTTTCCGCAAACTGCCTGTTTTTGGGCGTCTTGCGCTTGTTAATCCAGGCTAAAAGCTGGGTATCTGTAAAATCCTGCGGCAGATTTTTGGGCAAAAGCTTTTTGTTTTCACTGTAGACGTGGGTAATCTTTATTCTATAGGCAGTAATCTGCTTATTATTGAGGAGCTGGCTTTCTGTATAAAGGTAAAAATCAACCAGGGGAACATCCATAGAACGCAATGTGTAGTGGTTCAAAATATTTATGGCCATGGCTTGTAGCTCCTTTCCTATAATTTATGTATCACGATATATTTAACACCATTATAGCATGAAATTTCCTGCTACGGGCAAAGTAAATAGCATCACTCTTACAGATCAGCTTTCCATCTGGTCTGTATTTTTTTAGTTGTTTTGGTTACATTCAGGAAAAAGACTGCAGAGCCTTTCTACTACAGCGGGAATTTTATCCGTGCTGATGCCGGCGTAGTTGATAACCAGCGTGCAGGTACTGCCACTATTTTTGTGATAGTTGTAATCAGAATAAAAGGACAGGCTAAGATCGGCGGCCAGTGCCCTTTCGCGCACCTCTGCCTCGGTGAGCGTGGTGCGCACGTCCAGCAAAAAGTGCGTGCCCGCGTTGCGCTCGGTGATGGTGGAGATGGCGGCGAGGGGGGAGGCGGCCAGTGCTGCCAGGATCTGGCTGCGCTGCTCGCGGTAGTAGTTTTTCATCTTATTGATGTGGCGTTCAAAATAACCGTCCGAAATAAAGCGTGCCAGGGTGTACTGCTCAAAGCTCGATACCGTACAGCTGTAAAAGCTCATGGTTTGCTCGTAGCGCTCAAGCAGGCGCGGCGGCAGCACCATGTAGCTTATGCGCAGCGACGGCACCAGGCTTTTGGAAAAGGTGTTCATATAGATGACGCGGTTTTGCGTGTCCTGCGCGTATAGCGGCAAAATGAAGCGGCCCGTGTAGCGGAACTCGCTATCGTAATCGTCCTCGATGATGTAGCGCTTGCGGATGCGGTTGGCCCATTCAAACAGCTCCAGACGGCGCGTCACA
>CAVAHH010000001.1:0-28087 GCA_963588395.1 bacterium | reverse complement strand
CCATTAACAGCATACTCCTCCAAGCAGCGGAAATACTCCAATCTATCCAGCTTAGGTATAGAAACAGACACCAAACCGTTGAGTAATAATTGGTAGTTCATTATCAGCCTGCTAGTGCGTCCGTTGCCATCAATAAAGGGATGTATCCTTACAAATTCCGCATGTGTCCAAGCAGCCAACGTAACTGGATCATCCTGATAACGCCACGAAAGGTCGGCAAAGAAATTCTTCATCTGCCTATAAGCCTCGTCAGGGTCCGGAGGTATGTGCGCCGCACCAGTAATGCGCACGTTGACGTTGCGGTAAAAGCCTCCGGCAAATATATTATCCATCAAAATGCTATAAATATCCTTTACCACTGCTTCCGTCAGCGGCTCTTTATCAGCAATCCTGCCTTTGATAAAATCATAAGCCTTTTTGTGGTTTACTACCTCAAAAATTTCTCGCAAATGCTTACCGCCAACCGAAATACCATCCTCCAAAACAACCTTCGTTTCCATCAATGACAGTGTATTACCTTCTATTGCGGTCGATTCGTGTGTATATTCCAGTTCAAAACTACCCTCCCATTTTGCAAGGGCTACAGCGTTGACCGCTTTGACAAGCTCATGATATCTTTTAGCCTTATCAATTATATGATCATATTTCATGTTAGATCTCCTAGTTTTTGTATAATTATAGCATAAGCAGAGGCTTATTTCACTATAATTATGCAAACGTATTGAAAGCAGCACATAAAAAGACAGGGCACACCATGCGACTCCGCACTAGTGCGCCCTGCCCAAAGCTTATGCTTGTGGCCTAAGTAATTTTACACAAACAGCTTAATTTTTAGCTGCCAGCTAAGTATATTATACATTTATGACCCTGCAGCGTCAAAATACGTGTACATTCATTTTAACTTGAGCTACATATAGAGTACCACAAAGATAGTTTTCTTTATACTATATTACTTATCCTCTACCTCTAGCTTCAACACGTCCGGTCTGCTGTAATGGCCGCAGGGGTCAAACTCCATACGGCTGGCAGGCACCTTATCCATGTCCAGCTCAGCGTAGATAATAGCCTCCTTGTCCCACACAGGCTCGGTCACATAATGGCCAAACGGGTCGATGACGCAGCTACCGCCGCGGCACACCAAATCAGGAAGCTTAGCGATTTCGTCCTGAGCGTTAAGATCGGTCGGGTACATATCACGCGTAAAGAACTGGTCGCAGTTGATATAGTAGCAGCGTCCCTCAATGGCAATGTGCTGAATGGTGGCCTGCCATTCGGGGTTATCGTTGGTGTTGCACGAAATCAAGAGCGTTACGCCCTTTTGGTACAGCGCCACGCGTGCCAGCGGCATGTAGCTTTCCCAACAGATGAGGTTACCTACAGGTCCCCAGGGAGTATCAACCACCGGGAAGTAGGCCTTATCCGCATCTCCCCACACAAAGCGCTCTGCCCCCGTCGGCTTCAGCTTGCGGTGCAGGGCAGCAATGCTGCCATCCGGCGCAAAAATAATATTACTGTTATACAGGGTGCCGCTCACAGCGTCACGCTCCGAAATACCAATGCTTACGTAAGCACCTGCCTCGCGCGCTGCCTCACCCAACGCAACAGTTTCTGCGCCCGGTACTACAATGCTGCCATCATAATAGCGCTTCCAGTCCGCACGACCGGCCTCCTTCCTGCTGCCCACGGTAAAGCCAAAGGTCATACCATAGGGGTAGCACGGAATAATCAGCTCGGGCAACACGATCAAATCGGCCGTATTCTGACTGGCCTCCTTAATCAGCTGCATGCATTTGGCGAGCGTAGCCTCCTTGTCAAACATAACGGGTGCGCATTGCACCACAGCAACCTTGCATTTCTTTTGTAAATCCTGCATTTGGTTCCCCTCATTTCTCTCTAAAATATATTAAGTGGCACGAATGCCTATAAATCATAGTGTAACACAAGGAATTATATTTCGCAACAGCAAAAGCGTGTAAAGATGTTAGTTATCCCACACCTGCTATGTGATTTTGTGTAAAAAAACCAGGCTCACAAGCCTTGCGGCCCGCTCGCCTGGTAAATGTGTTGTAGGCTTATTTATTTTCCAGCTTCATCTTGCGCTCGGCAACACCGTTCAGGAAGTACAGTGCCAGCCAGCAGCCAACGTGGGAAGCAGTTTGCAAGGTGCCGTTTTCAGGATAGATTTCTACGAAGTCCAGGGAAGAAGCACCGGCAAGACCAGCCTCATGTACCATCATCAGCAGCTCAAAGCTGGTCAAGCCACCCATATCCTGAGGACCCTGCGGCATGTAGGCAGCATCCAAGCTGTCAGCACAGATGGTTACATACATAACCTCGGTGTCCTTGGAGGCAACAGCAATAGCCTTGTCGATAGCAGCCTTCCAGCCATCGCGCTTAATTTCCATGCAGGGAATAACAGTTGCGCCGTATTTCTTGGCGTTTTCGTATTCGCGCTTATGGTTTCTGGGGCCACGGATACCGATGTGTACCATCTTAGTGGGATCCATGTTAGGATCATTGTACAGCTGGAAGAACGGGGAGCAACGGGAATATTTGTCATCACCGAATACATCGTAGTTATCCAGATGAGCGTCAAAGTGCAACACGCCAACCTTGCCGGGATGGCGCTTAGCCATTTCACTGATCATCGGGTAAGCAATGCCATGGTCACCGCCGAAAACGATAGGAATGCACTTAGCATCCAGCAGCTTGCCATAGTTTTCACGAATCTGGGCAAAGGTGAAATCGTAGTTACCGTTTTGTACTGCAACATCACCAAAGTCACCACCGGTCAGATGCTCAAAGGAATCGATACCAAAGTCAGGCAAAAAACCAGTGTAACGGATAGATGCGGTACGAATGGATTTAGGACCATCGGTGCAGGAGGAATAGCCGCCAATAGTGCAGCCGCCTTCCCAGGGCACACCCAAAACTGCAACGTCAACCTTCTTCAGGTCGTCTTCATTTTCCAGTACAGGCAGGTTCAAAAAAGTAGGAACACCGCTGTAAATGTTAGTGGGCAAAAAGTTAGGATCATAAATAGTAGGTTTACTATCTTTCATTGTAAATACTTTCCCTCTTTCCTAATTGAGTAAAACAATTTATGTGCTTTATTCACATATAGTAGTGAATAGTGAGCAGAAATTAGTGGTTAATTGTGTTAGCTAGAAGCAGTGATAAAGTAGACGGTGCTTTATCGCAAGACCGATAGGCAGTAATCTCTACACTAAGGCTTGCTAGAAAGTGCCGGATACGCGAAGCCGCGACGACGCCGTACAACTAGTACTGCTAGGAGCGGCGACAAAGTAGACGGTGCTTTATCGCAAGACTTGCATTAGAAGAGGCTGATAACACTGCTAAGCCCCAAATACAAGCTGATGAGGAAGATCAACCAACCAAGCGTAGTTTGCAGGGTACTGTTGGTGAATTCGCCCATGATCTTTTTGCTGCAGGTGAGGTATACGGTTACGCCTACAACTACAGGAAGCACGATACCATTAACTGCCTGCGCGGTCATAATCAAAGCAATCGGATTGAAGCCGAAGGCGGAAATTACGATACCGGTAATCAGTACAGCGGCGTTAGTGATAACAAAGCGCTTGTCGCTGCGGTCGGTCTTCCAGCCCCACAGGCCTGCAAGTACGTAGGAAACGCCCATCGGAGTGCAGACCGCACTGGAAATACCTGCAGCAACCAGGCCGATTGCCATGAAGGGTTCAGCCATGCTACCCAGGGTAGGCTCCAGTTGAACAGCCATATCCATAGCGTTTTTAACGGTCATACCGTGCATAACAGTTGCAGAGGTAACCAGGATAGCACCGGTAACGACACCACCGATGATCATCGGGATATTAGTGCCAAAGGAAACCAAAGGCAGTTCCTCTGCACTGTGCCAGGTGCGTTTAGCGCTGGCAGCATGCAGGAACATGTTATAAGGAACAACGGTTGTGCCGATGAGTGCCAGGCAGGTCATCAACGAGCCATCAGGGATATGCGGTACGATACCTGCAAACAAAGCACCCATATCAGGCTTTACAACGACCATGGTAATCAAGAAGACAACCGCCATAATAACTACGCAGATAGCGAGCAGCTTTTCCAAATATTTGAGCGCATCACCTGCAAAGCTCAGCAGGATCATGATGCAGATGCCCCAGATCGGAGCGATAACGTGAGTGGATACGCCGGTGAGCGCGCTTACGCCCAAGGCAGTACCGGTAAGGTCGCCGCCCATATAAGCAAAACCGCCGACGGCGATAGCAACAGCTACCAGGCCAACCAACAGCTTACGCAGGAGCGGACGGTCATCAAAAGCAATCTGCAGGGTTTCAGCCAAGTCCTTTTGGGTTACAACGCCCAAGCGTGCTGCCATGCCCTGAGTAACAATAACTGCGATAACAGAAAATACAATACACCACAGCAGCTCGTAGCCATAACCCGCACCTGCTCTGGTAGAGCTGGTTACAGTACCTGGGCCGATGAACGAGCCGCAGATCAAAAAGCCAGGGCCAAGGGCCGCAATTTTTTCTTTCCAAGTAAATTCGCGCGGTGCCTTAGCACCATTATTTTTCACATCTTTTTGCATTATACAATGCCCCCTCCAAAAATAAATTACGTTAAACGGATCGCTTTACATTGTCGTTTCCTGTTTTATATTGTCGTTTAACTTAACCTTTTTATATCACGTTTTGCGTTAATTGTCAACATATTTGTTTTTTCAGTTATTTTTGTTCCTCAGTGGTTTACGCTAACCTTAATCAGCGTAGCCTATTGCAGAAAAATTACGCTTATTTTCTTTGGCAAAGTATGCTATAATTAGGCAAGAAAAGGAGGGAGCTTATGACTACACCAGCCGGCCCCAAGCTCATTCAGTCAGTGCAGCGTGCTATCGACATTCTCAACTGCTTTAATAACACCAAGCCTGACATCAGTATTAACGAAATCAGCGCCCGCACAGGTCTCAATATCAACACTGCGCGCGGCCTTATCAATACCATGGTAGCCAATAATCTTTTGATTTTGGACCATACAACCAACATGTATCATCTCGGCAGCTTCTTTTTGGGCAAGGCAGGCATCATCCAGGCGCAGATACGCTCGTACATCATCATGTGCAAGCCGCTCATGAACGCCTTGGCCGAAAAGTATCACATTACCGCCAGCTTGCAAATCGTCAATCAGGATGAGATTGTCACCATTTACTGCGCCTACCCCGTCAGCAGCTCGTATTATATCACCCTATCCGAATATACTCCCCTGCCGGAATACGTTACCTCGTCAGGTAAGCTGCTATTGGCACACACCCTGCTGCCTGCCCGTCCTGATTATCTGGACAGCATCAACTTTGTGCCCTACACCCCCTACACCATAAAAAGCAAGGAGGAGCTACACCAGCAGCTGGATGCCATCTTCATTAACGGCTATTCCACCGAGCAGCAGGAATTTAACCTGGACGTAGGCAGCATTGCCGTCCCCATCTTCAATCTCAACAGCGAACTTATTGGTACCGTCAGCGTCACTGTCTTTGCCAGCGCCATGCAACGCCTGGAGCGCGACCTGGTGCATGACCTACAGCAGATTGCCACTAGCGTCGGCAGTACCCTGGGTCGAGGCTAAAAAGCACGCATCCAAGCTAATGCAAACCAGTTTTATATTTTAATCACAGCAACACAAAGGCCGCCCCCTGCTACCGCACTGATAGCAATGGACGGCTTGTTTTAATTTCACTGTTTAATTTTCGGTGTTTTACATCGTATAGTAAAAGCATGGACTCAAAACGTCACAGCGCACGTAATAGACATCATCATTGCTCTAGGCACTTTTCTACCAGCTCCTGCAGCGTGTACCTTTCCAGATTGCTAAAGAAAAAGTATCTTTGTGGATGCAACGGCAGTGATCTGCTCACCGCCTGGTTATATTCTGCGCCCTTAGCAAAATCTGTCGTAATAAAGTCTGCCTGATCATGAATTTTAGCAAGTATATCTGCCCCTGCACTGCTGTTTACCAGCACCAGAGTAACACCCTTATCATCGTCAAAATCCGGGAACTGCTTATTAACACCCCAGTAATCAGCAATCGTAATATCTGCCAGACTGCGCTTATTATTAAAGGCGCAATCACCGCACGACGGTCTGATGCTGACATTATTTAAGAACAAACGCATATATCTTTCCCTACGCTTGCTATCACCAAATTGCTGATGTTTGGTAAGGAATAAGGTTTCTCCACGCTTCCAGCCCTTGGCCTTATCTCGGAAGCGCACCTGCACCACAGGCTCGCCCGCCTCTGTCTGCAGCTCCTGCAGATGCTTTTGGTAAACCTTAGGACTTGGTACCCCATGACACACCACGTCCACAGTAAGCAGGTTGGCAAAGGGCTTCAGCAAATAGCCCTTTAAGCCTGCAACTTGACAAGGCGTACCGCTAAAAAGCACCCTCCTGCCTGCTCGCAGGGCTTGGCGCACTTCGCTATAAATCATGCTGATTTCGCTTTGCACGTATTTTGAGCCGCGCAGCTTATAAATATCAGCAGTATTATCTACCAATATATGTCGCACAGTCAGACTGTCGTCCAAAGCAGCACCCACGACAACGCCTCCCTGACGTAAAGTCTCTTCGGCCAGCAATGTAAACATGCCGCCACTGGAGCTTGTATAACGCACTTCGTCATTCTTATTTTTGGCACCGTATACAGCCAGAATATCGTGCTGCCGCGGCTTGTGCAGCATAGGGCAGACCTCCTCACACAGGCCGCAGTCAGCACACCTCTGTGCATCAGCCTCCGGATACAAAAAGCCTTCGCTATCTGGCACCATCACAACGCAGCCACGGGGACAAATATTAGCACAGGCGCTGCAGCCGGTGCAATCGTCTTTGGCATCGATTCTGATCATAAGCGTATACCTCCCTGCAAATATTTCTCCAGCATATGCATACCTTATACATATTATACTACAGCTAGCAGGCAATGATAAAGAAAAGGTTCTTTTACTATCGCTGAGTACATCGACAATTACACCAACGGAAGCATTCAAGCTAAAACACAATGGATGCCTCCCTCTAAATTTAGAGAAACATCCATAATGCAAATATCATTATTCAATTTTCAAGTGATATCCAGAAAACTGGGTACATATCAGACCTCAACACTTATTAGAGAACCTCTTTTTATTTATGTATGCGTTACAAGCCTATCAGCGTTTGTGTATTACTTACGTGTCAGCTTGTAGATCAACGCATTGCAAATGGCTGCGGCAACGTTGCTGCCACCCTTACGGCCACGGGCAACGATGTACGGGATGCCTGTCTTCATGATAATCTCTTTGGATTCCACCACATTGACAAAGCCAACAGGAACGCCAATAACCAGCTCCGGTTTAATCTTGCCTTCCTTTACCAGCTCATCCAAACGCACCAGTGCAGTCGGTGCGTTGCCAACGGCAATAATCACTGGTCCTTCAATAGTGCAGGCCTTTTCCATGCAGGCTGCGGCACGGGTAGAGCCTGCCTCCTTCGCACGGGCAGCAACGTCAGGATCTGCCATAAAGCACACAGCCTTGGCACCCAGCTTACCCAGACCCATTTTATTAATGCCTGTGCAGGCCATGTTCGTATCCGTCACGATGGTAGCACCCTTTTGCAATGCAGCCAGCGCCTTTTCTACCACACCGTCCGAAAACAGCATATTGCGGGCATAATCAAAATCAGCGGAGGTGTGAATAACACGCTTCACAATATCCAGCTTTTCGGGATCAATCCTGATCTGTCCCAGCTCCTCGCCAATGATTTCCATACTACGCTTTTCAATATCAGCCGGTAAAACATTTTGTAAATGCATTCTTACACTACCTTTCTCGATCACACAATTGTCAACGTATTAGCGTTCAATACCTGTGCGTGCAGGTATACCCCTACTAAAGGGATGCTTGCGCTTGCACACCTCGGAAACATAATCAGCCAGCTCCACCAGCTCGTCAGCAGGATTGCGTCCCGTCATGACTACCTCCAGCTCCGCAGGCTTGTTCTTTAAGAAATCAAGCAAAGCATTTATATCAAATACGCCAGTATTGCAGGCGCCAATAACCTCGTCCAAAATCAGCAGGTCAACGTGCTCTACTGCGCACTTGTCCTTAACCTTGTCAAAAAGCTGCAGGTGCTCGCGCTTAACCTCGGCCTTTTCCTCATCGTTCATCTGAAAGGTGAACTTTTTGGTTTCCTTACCGCGCATAACCTCTATGTTGGGCAAAAGCGCTAGGCTATTAAGCTCGCCAGTAGGCCTGCTTTTGAGAAACTGCACAAACAAAACGTGATTGCCGTGGCCACTGCAACGCACTGCCAGACCAATGGAGGCTGTAGTTTTGCCCTTGCCGTCGCCACAATAAATATGAATCAGTCCGCCATCCTTCATTTAGACACCTGCTTCCAATATTTCGTAAATCTTAGGCATATCTAGATTCTTACGCACACTGTCCGCCAAAATATCGTACTGCTGACGTTTATATTCGGCAAAATTGATGGTCTGGATATCCTCCATCTTTTTGCCCTTCTTCGCAAGCAGCGCTTCCACGATCTTCACAGCAATACCATCACCGTCAAACACGCCATGCACATAAGTGCCGTAAACGTTAAGCTTGCCCTCGGTGTTCTGCGATCCCTCGGCCATCACCTCGGCATCCTCGTGAATGGGGCTGATGCTGGTGAGCGCAGCCTGCTCGGGGAAAGTAGTGACGCCACTGTGGATTTCGTAGCCATAGAGCGGCTGACCGCTGAGGGCGGCAAAAATGCCCTGCACCTTGCCAAACTTGCCTGCCATCTGAATGGTGCGCTTCTTTTCAATGAAGGTTGTTTCAATCGGCAAAAGTCCCATACCCGGGGTAGTGTTTGCCTTGCCTGTGCCATCCTCCTCACCATAGGGATCAGAAATCTGCTGGCCCAGCATTTGGTAGCCGCCGCAGACGCCAAAAACAACCGTGCCGCTGTTGGCATGCTTCAAAATAGCTGCCTCCATACCGCTTTGGCGCAACCATTTGAGGTCGCCGGTGGTATTTTTTGTGCCGGGGATGATGATCATATCAGGCTGCCCCAGCTCGCGCACGCTGCTGACGTAGCGCAGCGAAACACCGGGAATAAGCTCAAACACGTTAAAATCAGTATAATTGGACATACGCGGAATGCGTACCACCGCGATATCTACCAGCTTCACCTCGCTGTGGGCGCTGATGCGCTCAGACAGGCTGTCCTCGTCTTCTATATCCACCTTAATCATAGGCATAACGCCGACGATAGGTACGCCTGTTTTTTCTTCAATCATGCGCAGGCCCGGCTTTAAGATTTCCACGTCACCGCGAAACTTGTTGATGATAACGCCCTTGACCATGGCGCGTTCGTCGTCCTCCAGCAGCATTAGCGTGCCGTAAATGCTGGCGAAAACGCCGCCGCGGTCAATATCTGCCACCAAAAGCACGGGAGCTTTGGCCATCTTGGCCATACCCATGTTTACAAAATCGTCCTTCTTGATATTGATTTCGGCAGGACTGCCAGCACCCTCAATGCAGATAATATCGTATTGGCTGGCAAGCTTGTCAAAGGCCTCCTGCACCTTAGGTCGCAGGGTGTGCTTCATAGCATAATACGCACCCGCCTTCATGGTGCCGATAGGCTCGCCGTTAACAATAACCTGGGAGCCGCTGTCACTCGTAGGCTTCAGCAGTATGGGGTTCATCAGCACGTTGGGTTCGATGTTGGCAGCCTCAGCCTGCACAACCTGCGCACGTCCCATCTCTGCTCCTTGGGCGGTGATAAAGGAATTGAGCGCCATATTTTGCGACTTGAACGGTGCCACCTTGTAGCCATCCTGGTTAAATACGCGGCACAACCCTGCTGTTACCAGGCTTTTGCCTGCGTTGGACATCGTGCCTACTACCATAATTGCTTTTGCCACTTTCAATCACTCTCTTTCATCAAAAAGTCCAGTATATCGCGATAGCTGTTCATTGCAGGCTTGCGCCCCCGGATATTCATATAACCGGCAAGCACAGGCACAGGTCCTGCTGTATGCTTGCCTGTCACCGAGCTGGTGACGTGGTCGCCACACACCACCACCCGTAGGGGTTCGTGGTAATTATCGGTAATGACCTGCATAAACCGGCTGTCTATCCTGCTGATAAAATCGGCCTTGGCCTGGTAATCATAACGGTGCGCTGCTTCGTCACTGCCGTTAAAATGGGCGATAACAAAATCATCCTGCGCCAAAAGCTGCAGCGTGCTTTGCGCTTTAGCAGCGACGTCGGTATCTACATCGCCTGTCGCTCCCTGCGGCACCAGCACATCCATACCCAAGGCCTTGGCAATGCCCAAAACAATTTCGGCCTTGCACACTGCCCCACCGCGCAGTCCGTGCAGAGCGCCAAACGCAGGTAGTCCCTGCCGCGCCGACGGTCCCCATGGATAAAGTATATATTGCAGACCGTCGTGGGCAAAGGGCGCAAGACGCTTTTTCGCTTCCCGCAAAAAGTAACTTAGAGAAAGCGAACAGGCCTGTAACGGCGCCAAAAGCTCTGCAGCATTCTGCCCCACGCTTTCGTGCGGCGGCTGTACAGAACAGCCAAGCACTGTGGCCTCCTTGTTGAGCACCAAAAGGTTACGGTACTCCGACAGATGGATAAACTCTATATCCTTCAAAATACCGTCGCAGACAGTAGCTGCCTGCTTCATCGCCTCCGGTGCAAGCCCTTGTCCGTTAAAGGCAGCCAGACGGCCATCTGTGTCCACCGCTGCCAAATTACAACGCAGCACCATCTCGTATTCAGATACATCACGGTTGTTGGCCAAAAGCTCCAAATACGCACGGTTTTGCGGAATATCTTTTTTATCTACACCCAAAAGCCGCAAAATACAGCTGCAGCTTTCGGGAATTATGTCATTTTCACAAATACTGAAGTGACTCAAAACACCGTTTCGCACCAGCGCGTCCATCACAGGGTGGTCGGCATGCTCATAAGGTGTACGTCCCTGCCAGGCAGGGATCGGAGTGTCACCCAATCCATCAATTAATACTAGTAAAGAGCGCATATTTTTTTGCTTCCTTAATTGCTTTAATCAGACCGCGGTTTTGCACTCTCGTTTTGACCGCGATACGGTAGTAACCTGCTTCCAGGTTATGGTAATTGGCGCAGGAGCGGATAAGATATCCCTGCCTGCGTAGCAGCTGGGGTAAATTCTGCGGCTGCGGTAGGTAAAAGAAAATATAATTAGCCTCTGACCCGTATACCTTGGCACCCAGGGCTGTAAGCTGGCTGCGTAGATACGCGCGCTCCTGCTCAATCAGCATAAAGGATTCGTGCAGATATTCCTGCTCCTTTAGGGCTGCCCTGCCTGCCTCCTGCGCCAGGATAGAAACGCTCCAGTCCTGCCCGCTCTGATGCAGCGCATTATGCAGTGCTGCATCACTGCTCAGGCAATAGCCCAAGCGGATACCCGGCATAGCGAAGGTATTCGTAAAGGCCTTCAAAATAATCAGCTCAGGGTAAGCTGCCAGCATATCACGCATGCTAAACGCCTTCTCCTTGCTAACAAAATCCATAAAGCATTCGTCAATCAACAGGCGTGCCCCCACCTGGCGGCACTTTTGCAGCACAGCCTCTAAAAGCGGACGCTCTGTCAGCTGGCCTGTAGGATTATTGGGATTACAGATTACAACCAGACCGGTGCGCGAATTGATTTTGCTTACAAGATCCTCGCCGGCAGCAAAATCACGCGCCTCGTCCAGCTTATAATAATTTATCCGGCAGTCCACCGAGCGCAAAGCCTTTTCGTAATCAGCAAAGGTTGGCGCCAAAAGCAATGCATGCCTGGGCTTCAAGGCCAGCGCCAGGCGAAACAGCACATCGGCCGCACCATTGCCAAAGAAAAGGTATGCAGGCGGAACCTGCAAAAAATCACCTGTTGCCTCCGCCAGCTCGCGGCAGAAGGGATCAGGATAATTGATACACATCTTCAGGGCCTGCTTCACAGCCTGTTTGATGCCAAAGGGCAAGCCCAAAGGATTAATATTAGCCGAAAAATCTACAAACGGCTTGCCGTCAGCAGCAAGCTTTTCGCTGTAAATATCTCCGCCGTGCTCATATTTATACATCTACATCAACCTGCATTCATTTTAAGATCAAACTGTTCACCAGAAAAGCTAGCGAAAACAGCAATAAGCTGATAACAGCCGTCATATAAAGCAGGTTGTTAGCAGCTATGATATCATCAGGACGCACCTGGCGGATATCATCGCCGATGGTGTCCTTATGAACCAGCTTACCAAAATAAAAATGATCGCCGCCCAGCTGGATATCCAAGGCACCGGCCGTCACTGATTCCGTCATCGCCGAATTAGGGCTGAGATGATTATAGCGGTCGCGCCAAAAAATTTTCCAGGCGCCCCTCGTATTCATATTAAGAAAATATGAAGCCACGATCATCACCAAACCCGTAATACGCGCTGGTATCAGGTTAGCCAAATCATCCAGCTTGGCTGCGCAACGTCCAAAATACAGGAACTTGTCATTTTTATAGCCAACCATGGAATCCATGGTGTTAATTCCCTTATACAAAAAGGCCAGAGGAGCACCACCGATAAACATATACAGCATTGGCGCTATGATGCCGTCTGCAGTGTTTTCAGCAACTGTTTCTACTGCTCCCTTAGTCACCTCTGCAGCATCAAGGTTTTGCGTGTCACGCCCCACTATCCACGACAGCTTGACTCTGGCATCAGCCAAATCATCGTTATGCAGGGCAGTGTATACCTTCATGCTTTCATCACGCAGGCATTTGGTAGCAAAAATCTGGTAGCACATAATTGTTTCCAAGGCAAAACGCAACCACGGGCTCACGCTCTCGGCCAAGGCTAAAACAGCATAGGGCACGGCAAAGGTAATAACCAAAACGATTACCACCATCAAGGCACCGCCGATAAGCAATGCCGTTTTTCCGGGCGCAAGCAGACGGCGCAAATTTTTTTCCAAGAAACCTATCAGATTACCAATTAAGCAGATTGGATGCGGCAGCCAATGCGGGTCGCCAAAAAGCAAATCCAAGATAAAGCCTGCTACAATCGCGGCTAAGGTCATCATAGAACCAAACTCCTCTTTTTAAAATCAGCCTCTGGCAGCATAGGCTGCGCAGTGCTGCACAAAGCTGCGGGCAAAATCCACGTTGCCCCACAGGTGGATGTGCGGATACCCGGCATAAAGCGTGGGTGTTGCTGTCGCACACTCCCAGCTGCCGCGGCCCGAGGCCTTGGCAGCAATAAAGCTTGTACCATTGTTGGTGCTGTCGGAATAATGAAACTCATGTCCATTAATCACGCCACCAGTGCGGCACAGCACGTTGTCGTTTTGAGCTGTCAGGTGTACATAGCCAAAGCGCGTCAGCTTCTGCGTCATCGCCGATTCGCCCTCTAACGCGCCCACCCAGCTGTAAACATTATCGCCCTCGCGGTAACGCTCTAAAAGGTACATAAAGCCACCACATTCGGCAAAGCAAGGCAAGCCGCCGCTAATAGCGATCCTTACCTCCTGCAGCAGAGTTTTGTTAGCTGCCAGCTGCGCTGCATAAAGCTCAGGGTAGCCTCCACCCAATACAAGGCCGCTGATCCCCTCCGGCAGGTGGGCATCAGCCATCGGACTGAAGGGTACTAGCTCCGCGCCCAGCTCAGCTAAAAGATCCAAGGCATCCTGGTAGTAAAAGCAAAAGGCCTTATCCTGTGCTACAGCGATACGCACCCTGCCAACGGGTTCAAGGCTCACCTCGTTGTAGGCCAGCGGCGCAGCTTGCGCCGCCAGCTCCAGCAGTGCGTCCAGATCGATGGATTTTGCAGCCTGCGCAGCAAGCTTTGTCACTATCTGCTGCAAATCACCAATCTCCTCGGCCGTAACAAGGCCCAAATGGCGGCTTTCAAAGTTACAGCCCTCCATCACGGGGAAATAGCCCAAAAGCTTTACTCCGGCTTCCTTTTCGATAATATCCTTATAGAAAAGATAAGTCATAGGCTTAACATTGTTGAGGATGACGCCCACCACATGGCTGTCCTTGCGAAAGTCCTTAAAGCCTTTAATGGTAGCTGCAATGGATAAGGCCGCTCCCTTGCCGTTCACCACCAAAACAACAGGCACATCACAGGTGCAGGCCAAATCATAGGCACTGGCCTCCGTAGTTTTGCCCATGCCGTCGTAAAAGCCCATCGCTCCTTCAAACACCGCAACATCTGCCTGACGTGCGTTTTTGGCAACCAAGTAGCGTGCAGTGTCCTGCCCCAGCATGAACAAATCCAAATTGCGGGATTTTGCCCCGATAACACGCGAATGGAACATAGGGTCAATGTAGTCCGGTCCCGACTTAAAAGCCGCAACCGTAAGACCCTTTTCCATAAGCGCCTTCAGCAGGCCGCAGACGATGGTCGTCTTGCCGCTACCGCTGCCGGGAGCGCTAATCATAAAACGTGGAACCTTTACTTCAGCCATGTCAATCTTCCTTCTTCAACGCCGTCATTACATATACAGGATTTTGTGCCATCATCAGATTATAGCTGCCCAGATGCTTGCTGCGCGCTACAAAGACGTTGACAATTTCCAAGCTATAGTCAGGATGCTCCTTGTAGTAAGCAGCGACCTCTGCCATCGTTTCCACCGTAATGGCGTTAATTACGATGCGGCAGGCAGGGTTCTTTGAATAAATAACGTCCAGCATCTGGCACAAATCGCCACCGCTGCCGCCCACGAAAACGCAGTCGGGAGCAGGCATAGTGCGGATGTTCTCTAAAGCCTCGCCTGCAATAATCTCCAAATTATTCAATCCGAATAATTCCTTGTTCTTCCCCAGCAGCTCCACAGCCACAGGATTGCGTTCAAAGGCCCACACCTTGCCCGCTCTGGCGATAAGCGCCAGCTCAACGCTACAGGAGCCCGTACCTGCGCCAATATCATAGATCAAATCTGTTGCCTTAGGCATCAGCTTAGACATCGATACGCTACGCACCTCCTGCTTGGTCATGGGAACCTTGCTGCGCAAAAATAAATCATCGGACAGACCATGTACCGTGGGTGCAAAGCCGTTGGCGGCCTCATTCAAAATCATCATTACAGAAAGCGAAGGAAATTTCAAGGCGCTAATTTCCTCAGCTGTGCCGCTGGTGATTTTTTCTTCAGGATACGAAAGATTTTCACCGACATATACCTGTACCTGTCCCAGGCCGTGCTCACATAGCTGTGCGCACAGCGCTTGCGGAGAATTATCTCCACCGGTCAAAGAAAAGACCTTTTTATTCTGCGCCACCGCTGCCACCAGATTTTGGGTGCGTCCGTGCATGCTGACGATTTTAGCATCGTCCCACGAAAGCTGCAGCTGTGAAGCAAAATACACCAGGCTGCTAATGCCGCAATACCGCACGCATTCACAGTCCGGCAGCTTGCCGCTGATGGTCTTGGCAAGGCTGAAAAAGCCCACATCACCACTCACCAGCACGGCTAGCTCGTCCTTCGCAGGGTCCGCCTTGGCCGCAACAAGCGCAATAGCTTCGGTTTTAATGGTATCATACACCGTTTTGCTGCTATCCGCAAAAGCAGCCAACATACGTTTATCGCCCAAAAGGATGTTACTCCTGGCAATAGCCTGATGTGCCGCACCGGTCAGAAGATCGGGGTTACCCGGTCCGATGCCGACGATGTTTACGCGCAATTTCTGCGACATAATAGCAGGCCTCCTTTTTTTATTTATATCAATTACCTGTAGCAAAATGCTGCTTAAGGTAATTAACAATCTCACTATAGCCGCTGCCCGCTTCCTGCGTAGCACGGCCGATGACAATGAGCTTGGCGCCGGCGGCTTCTGCAGCCTCCACCTTTTCCTCAAAGCCACCCACGGTGCCCGAATCCTTGGTCACCATATATTTACTGCCAAATTTCTTGAGCATAGCGATGTTCAGCTCCTTGCTGAACGGTCCCTGCATACAGACAATGTTTGCAGGCTTGTAGCCCAGGCGCAAGGCCGTCTGCAGGCTGCTTTCCATAGGTAGCACGCGCAGAGCGACACGATCGGCATAATCATGTACGGCGGCAAAATCAGGCAGGTTCTTGCTACCCGTAGTCAAAAATATTTTGCCCTCCAGGTGGTTTAAAAGCTCCACCGCTTCACCAAAATCATGCACAGTGATATAATTACCTGCTTCTCCCGCAGGACGTACCAGGCGCAGATAAGTAACATGCTCGTCACTGCAGGCCTGCTGCACCGTAGCCGTCACCAACGTCGCATAGGGATGCGTAGCGTCAATGACGCAGGCAGGGTGCTTCTGCTGCAAAAAAGCGCGCATAGCGTCTAAATCCATACGCTCTGCCAGCACCGTAAGGTTTGGCTGCGGCTCAATCAGCGTGGCACCATAGGCTGTGGCCACCGATACATAAAGCTCTACAGGCTGACTAGCCATTTCTTTAATCAGGCGCCTGCCCTCGGTAGTACCGCCGATGAGCCAGATTACCGGTTTCATGGCAGCCTGTAACCACGGGGGGTTACCATACGGCCGTTAATTACCTCGGTCTGGGTGTTGCCGATGATAACGGTAGAGAACATATCCACCTGCTTGTCACGCAGCTCAGCCAAGGTGGTAAGCTCGTAATCCTGACCTTCGCGGCCGATGTTGCGCACAATACCTGCCGGGATAGTGCCGGGCTGGTTTTTGAGCATAATGTCACAGGCCTTCTGCAGGTAATCATGACGCTTATGACTGGACGGATTATACAGGCAGATGCAAAAATCGCCTTTAGAAGCGCAATCCAGACGTTTTTCAATCTTTTCCCACGGAGTCAGCAGATCGCTGAGCGAAATAAGGCAGAAGTCGCTGATCAGAGGTGCACCCAAAACGGCAGCGCCGGAGCAGGCAGCAGTAATGCCGGGAACAACCTCGATTTCAATTTCGGGATGATCCTTGGCAACCTGGCACATAATGCCTGCCATACCGTAAACACCGGCATCACCGCTGGAAATCATGGCAACGGTCTTACCCTTGAGTGCTTCGTCCAGAGCCAGCTTGCAACGGTCCACCTCTTTACGCATGCCGTTGGAAAGGAACTCTTTATCTTTAAAATCGTCTTTAATCAGGTTTACATATACGTTGTAACCGGCGATAATATCACAGGACTGCAGAGCATCATAAGCTCTTTTAGTCATCTGCTCCACGCCGCCGGGGCCAAGGCCCACAACAAACAATTTAGACATGTTGCATCTCCTTAATCTTTTTTTAGTCCGGTTTTAGCAAAATCCAGTGTCAGCTCTTCGGCTGCCACTGCCAGCGTCACGCCGTTTTTGCTGGTCTTGCGCAAAAGCAGCCTGCCGCCATTGCTATCTAGCACCGCACTGCGTTCACACACATTGCTCACTCCCACCACGCTTTTGACAAAGGCCGAGGGAGTGAAGTCCCCCGCTACGCTGTTTAGTTCATCAGCAGTATAAAAGTTGGCAGCGATGTGATATTTTTTAGCGAAGGCTAAAAGCCCCTGCTCGTCCTTTTTTAAATCCACACTTGCCAGCGCCACCACGCAACGCTTATCAAGCTGTAATTTTTCCAGCTCAGGCAGCACCAGCTCTTCAATATTTTCGAGCGGTGTATTGCGACGGCAGCCAATACCCAGATGCACAATCTGCGGCAATAGGCGCACCGTCGTAGCAAAGGGCTGCAAATCCTTCTTTAGCGTCACTGCCATACCAACAGGCGCCTGCGGACCCTGCACCACGCTCTTGGGCAAGGCGCTGTCTATAGCGAATTCCTGGTCAGCATAAAGACCTACCTGCTCACCATCAACCAGCGCTGCAGCAAAATCCTTGGCCGCCGCCAACGAGCACAGCACCATGCGGTTGCGCGCCGCCCACTCATCCACGGCAAAAAGGCCGTTGACATCAGTAGCTGTGGTTACGCAGGCAGTTGCCCCCAAAGCCGCCGCCAGGCAGCGGGCCATCTCGTTAGCACCACCGATGTGACCTGCCAGAAGCGGAATCACAAAATTAGCACGCTCATCCACCGAAAGCACCGCAGGATCTGTCAGCTTGCTTTTGATAAAGGGAGCGATAGTACGCACCGCTATCCCCACAGCGCCCACAAATACCAGCACCTGGCACTTACCAAAGAGATCCCTGCAGACGGCGTTATGATCCGGTAGCATTGGGTCGACGCCGGTTTCTGCAGCGTACTTTTCAATCGTAAAAAGCTGCGTTTCGTAGCCTATACCGGCTAGATAACTGCCCACGCTTTTGCTGAGCCGCGCCCCGCGAGCAGAAAAGGAAAACACTGCCGCGTGCATGATTTATTTAACCTCTGGTTTAACATCCAGCTTGCTGGGATCAGCCTCACGGAAGCCATGTGCGAAGGTGGGGTTGTACAGCTCGCTACGGTCATACTCGTTACCCAAGAAGCCGCCGACGGTAATCAGCGCGGTCTTGTTAATGCCATACTTGGCAGCGTTTTCTGCCAGCGTACCAACTGTGCAGCGCACAACCTTTTCATCCGGCCAGGTTGCCTTATAAACAATAGCAGCCGGAGTATCGTTGGTATAACCACCCTTTACCAGCTCTACCTGCAGCTTTTCCAGCATGCCGCTGCTCAAAAAGATAACCATGGTTGCCTTGTGGGCAGCATAATCAGCAATTTTTTGATGAGTGGGTACGGGAGTACGTCCCTCCATACGGGTGATGATTACAGACTGGCTGACATTCGGCAGGGTGTATTCTGCCTTGAGGCAGGCAGCAGCAGCGCAGAACGAGCTAACGCCGGGCACAATCTCATAATCAAGGTTGTAGCTGCGCAGCAGATCGATCTGCTCGCGGTGAGCACCATACACGCTAGGGTCGCCGGTGTGCAGGCGTACAACGAGCTTGCCTGCCTGGGCGGCGGGAACCATAGCAGCAATAACCTCTTCCAAGGTCATTTGGGCGCTGTTCATAATTACGCACTCATCCTTGCAATATTTCAAAAGTTCCGGGTTAACCAAAGAGCCTGCATAAATGACCAAATCGGCCTTCTCCAACAATTCTTTGCCTTTTACAGTAATCAAATCTGCTGCGCCGGGGCCAGCACCAATAAAGTAGATCATTATTTATCAAACTCCTTTTCTTTAACCAGAATTACAGAAAAATAGCTGCTCTTGGGGTCAACCTCCTCCAGATTGTGGTAAACCCTTTCGCCAGGCAAGCCGCAACGCTCCACCATACCGCTGTTTTTGATCAAATCACGCTCACGCAGTTCATCAACAACACGGCCGATTTCGCTGGCGGACTTCATCAGCACCTTGTTGCCGGGACCGTCAAGGAACTTGGACGATTCCTTGTAGCTGCCTGGCAACACGATCAGGGGTTCCGCCCTTTCGCATAGCGAAGTGTTGAGCTTAGCAGCAACAGCGCAGATGCTGGTTACACCGGCAACGAGCTCGGCGTCATAGCCATCTTTAAGGACCAGCTTGTGCACATAAATGCAGGTTGCATATACCGTGGGACAGCCCAAGGTGATGAAGACAACGTTCTTGCCCTCGTCCAGCAGCTTCTCGATAGCATCAGCACCCTCGCGGTGTGCCTTATCCATAGCTGCCATATCCTTGGTCATCGGCATATAAACAATCAGCTGTGCCTTTTTATCTAAATCAACAATCTGGTTAACAATATTTTTAGCGGTCAATACATCCGTATCTCCCTTAGGCAGCGCCACTACATCACACTCCTTCAGCAGACGTACTGCCTTCAGAGTCATCAATTCAGGGTCGCCGGGACCAATGCCAACGCTATAAAGTTTGCCTCTCATACTCTCATACTCCTTTTTGCTTATGTAGCTGGATTAATTCATCTGCATACCTTGTCTTCCCTAAAATGCCATACACATTAGAAAACATCAAAGCAGCAGTCTTTATTTTGCCATGCACCCTATGCTGCATGTAAAAATCAATTCTTTCGGTAACCTTGTCAATTACAGGCTCAAACAAGCCTTCGCGCTGTAAAATCTTAGTGACCTCGTCAGTAGTAAGACAACCATAAATTTCTCTGCCCACCTCAGGTGAAGCACCATGCAGCATCGCCTCTAAGGCCATCAGCTCTGTGCGGCAGTCCGCGTACTTGGAATGTGTGTTCATCACACCCTGCGCCACCTTCACCAGCTTGCCACTGTGACCAATCAAAAGCAGGGTTTCAAAGCCACAATACACGGCATAATCCAAAAGCTCGCCTACAAAGTTACTGCAGGTCACGTGCCCGTCCAAATCCAGCTTCATCTCATCGCGGGTAAAATCCTCGCCGTAGTTGCCAAAGAACACCAGCAGGTTTTTGTTACCACGGGCTTTTTGCGCACGGATTTCAACGTACATAGTCTCGATCAAAGCCTTTTCACTCATCGGCTCCACAATACCGCTAGTTCCCAGCACCGACAGGCCGCCGATGATTCCCAGGCGCGGGTTAAAGGTTTTCTTGGCGATTTCCACACCTGCAGGTATAGAAATCGTTACCTTTATGCCACCGTCATATGCGGCAGCCGCCATAGCCTTGCCCACCTCGGTGGTAATCATCTTGCGAGGTGTAGGATTGATCGCAGGACCGCCCACAGCACAGGCCAGTCCGGGCTTGGTCACACGGCCCACGCCTATGCCGCCTTCAATTTGCACGCCAGGCTCGCCTACGCGCTCAGCCCGGGCGTAAACCAGTACGCCGTTGGTGTCATCAGGGTCGTCACCCGAATCCTTGCGGATAGCGCAGCTGACGTAATCAGGCGTAATATCCACATCCAGCGGCTCCAGATCAAGCACGATACCCTTAGGCGTATCAATACGCACAGTCTCAACACGCTCACCTGTAAGCAGCATGGTGGCCGCTGCCTTAGATGCAGCCGTAGCGCAGCTGCCGGTAGTATAACCACAACGCAGTTCCTTTCCCTGCGAAAACTGATATTCTTCCACAGTGCAGCTCCTTTACAAGTAAATTTCCCATCTGATATGGGTTATTAATAATAGAAAAAGACTTCTGCCGAACCCGACAGAAGTCATAAAGACAGAATTAACTAACGACAATTATTCCTTGCAATTAGTAAACCCAACTGCCTCCATCACCCGTGGATTCAGAATAAAGTATGGGCTGACTACTGACTTAGGCACGAAGCCTGCACAGCGGCGGGACCGTTAGGAGTTAACCATCTTGTCATTCAAAGTAAAACTCACCCACACTAATAACTTTAATCATTATAGCATAAAACTTGCAGTTTTCCAATAGTTGAGAATAAAAAAGAGGAGCAGACGGGCCCAAGCCCATCTGCTCACGAATTTCTGAATCTTAACTTATTAGAGAACGCGGCAGGCACCGTAATAACGGGCACCCCAGTAACCGGTAAATGCGGAGGAAACCGTTACGCCAGTGCTACTACCAGCATGGATAAAGTTGCCATCGCCAACATAAATACCAACATGCGAAGCACCTGCTTCATAAGTAGAGAAGAAGATCAGGTCGCCAGGACGAAGCTGGCTCATAGAAATCTGTCTGCCAGCATACAACTGGCTATCCGCAGTACGGGGCAGATACACACCTGCTCTCCCAAAAGCGTACTGAGTAAAGCCGGAGCAATCAAAGCCATAAGGAGTAGTGCCGCCAAATACATATGGAGTACCGATGACACTGTAGGCTGCACGCATGACATTGCGTACTACGGAATTGCTACGGTTAGGAGGCATCTCCTTGTTCATCAGCGCTCTATAGGTAGCTGAGCCAACCACACCATCTACCTCAAGTCCTCTATCCGACTGAAATCTCTTTACTGCGTTTTCCGTTTCCGGACCAAAATCACCATCTATACTATTAATAGAATAACTTAATTCTACCAACCGCTTTTGAATTGCCAACACTTCCTGCCCGTCGTCACCACGCTGGAAGGAAGCCAATGCTGTAACAGCACAGCTAAGACTAAACAAAACCGTCATGCAAAAAGTCAAAACTTTACGTTTTCCCACTGGCACCTACATCCTTTCGTAATCTTTAACACGCTCATATTATATCACAAAAAGCCTTGCTTGTAAAATTTAATTTTGATATAAGTTAGATGCCTCTAATTCATTTTATTTTCGTTTACTTTGTTACATTTCTTTAGGTGACGTGCCACTAAATACAGTGGTCTATGCTTGATTTCCTCAAAAATACGCCCTATATATTCGCCAAGTATGCCTATCCCTACAAGCTGAATTCCTCCCAGAAAAAGAACACTAACTGTAGTAGTTGCCCAGCCCGGAACGGCGTCATTGGTCACAAATTTTACGTAAAAAACATGTCCCAAAAGCATGATACTGCAAAGGCCAAAGACTATACCGATGTAAAAAGCCCAGCGTAGCGGCAGGTTAGAAAAAGCTGTGATGCCGTCCAAAGCAAAGTGCAGCATCTTGCGCAAATTAAATTTGGAATGTCCTGCAAAGCGTGGTGGTGCCACAAATTCCAGCACTGCTACATGAAAGCCTAAGGTATTCACCAAGCCGCGGATGAAGCGCGCACGCTCACGGTACAGCTTAAAGGCATCAACCGCCATCCTGTCCATCAGGCGGAAGTCGCTGCCACCTGGGGTAATTTCAACCTTGGAAAGCGTATTGATAATTTTATAATACGCGGCAGATGTCAGGTTCTTAAAAAAGCCTGCATCCTCTGTTGCCATGCGCTTGGTCTGCACAATCTCGTTACCAGCCTCCCACAGGCGCAAAAGCTGGGGAATCAGCTCAGGCGGGTGCTGCAGATCGCCGTCCATGGTAATCACTGCATCACCGTCGGCGTGGTCCAGCCCACAGGTAAGCGCCATTTGGTGCCCATAATTGCGGCTCAGCATATACGCCTCCACGTGCTCGTCCTGTGCCGACAGCTCTGCCAAAATCAGCGCGCTGCTATCACGCGAGCCATCGTCCACAAAAATAATATTATAATCATATTCTTCCTGCTGCATAACAGCAGTTGCATGCTTATAGAATTCATGCAGATTATCCTCTTCATTGAATACAGGTACAACAAGGGAAATTTTCTTCATATTATACACCACTTATCTTTAATGTTGGCTGTTGACACAAAAAAGGCTGCCGTCAAGGCAGCCGTTTTACAGGATATGAGTACTCAATAAGCCGAGTTCTGTTCCGCCAAGCGGTGATGATCATTTATCTAGTCTTACAGTTGCCTGCAAGCTCAAGCGACACAACCCGGGAGGCTCAGCGGGCCGCTTCATCCCTCCCCTATTTGGTCTTGCTCCGGATGGGGTTTACCTAGCCAGCCTGTTACCAAGCTGCTGGTGCGCTCTTACCGCACCGTTCCACCCTTACCTGCTAAAAGCAGGCGGTACACATTTCTGTGGCACTATCCCTGAGGTCACCCTCGCCGGACGTTATCCGGCATCCTGCCCTCTGGAGCTCGGACTTTCCTCATCTGGCCTAAAGCCAGCCGCGATCATCTTTCGTACTCAACTGTAGATTTTAGCACATTTATTCCTAATAGTCAATATCAACGGCTACAAGCTTATTATGCCGTTGCGAGCTGAATTTGAGCTGAAAGAACAGTAAATTCACCATCTTTTGCTATTACGCCAATATTCGCTGCGCAAAAGTGCCAGCACCGTAAACAGCTCCAGGCGTCCCAATAGCATTGCCAGTGCCAATGCCAGTTTGCTAATGCTGCCAACCGTGGCATAGGTGCTATTGGCCCCGATAGTGCCAAAGGCAGGACCCACGCTGGCCATGCAGGAGGCCACGCCGAAGATCGCTTCGTCCACATCCAGCCCGTCAAGTGCCAGCAGCATGGAAAGCAAGGCAATCATCACAATATACACAAAGAAAAAACGGCTGATATTGATAATCGTTTCCGTCGGCAGCAGGCGCTTGCTATAATATACGTTCAAAAGCATCTGGGGATGCATGGTGCGGCGCAGCTCACCCATAACTGCCTTCAGTAGCACAATAAAGCGACACATCTTAATACCGCCGGCAGTAGACCCGGCGCAGCCGCCAGTCAAAAACGTGGTTGCCAACAGCAACTTGGAAAACGTTGGCCATTTATCATAATCGGCCGCAACAAAGCCCGTAGTGCTGCCAAAGGCAGCCACCTGGAAAAAGGCCTCGCGCAAGCCGTCAGCAGGACCATAGGCGCCTGTCCTGACAAGATTAACGCTGATAAAAAGCGTCAGCACAGCCAGCATCACAATATAGCATTTAAACTCCAAATCCTGCCACAACACCTTGACGCTGCTTTGCGTCACCTGGTAATATAAGGCAAAGTTGCCGGCCGACAGCACCATAAAAAAGCTTAAGGCTATTTCTAGGCCAGCATTATGGAAGTAGGCAACGCTGGTGTTATGCGTAGAAAAGCCACCTGTAGCTATGGCTGAGCAGGCATAATTGACAGCGTCGTAGGTGCTCATACCTAAGATGTTCAAAATACCTGTCAGAATGATAGTAAGCAGCAGATAAATATAAAACAAGGCTACTGCCGTCGTACGGATACGCGGTAAAATACGGATGTTAGACATACCGTTAAGCTCCGCGCTAAACAGATACACCGCACCGCCCACAATTTGCGGCAGCAGGGCCACAAACAAAATAATGATACCGATACCGCCAAGCCATTGCATGAGCGTGCGCCACAAAAGCAGGCTACGTGCTACCCTGTCCAAATCATCAATAGCTGTTGCCCCCGTCGTTGTAAGACCGGACATAGCCTCAAAAAACGCTGCTACAGGGTCCAAAGCCCCTTCAAAATAAAAGGGAAGCGCAGCTAAAGCTGCAGCCATAAGCCAGGAAAAGAAAATAGCACCAATGCCCTCACGCACCGATAAATCGTGACAGCTGTCTGCAACACCGTAATAGTCAAAAATTCCCGCCAGCACAATGGTCACACCTATAGAAAGCATAAAGGCAGTCGTGCAGGCTTCGCCATAGATAAATGCCAGCAACAGCGGCAGCAGCTGCACAAAGGCAAGGCCGCAGGATATTTTGCTCAATACATATAATATAACCCGTGCATTCATATATACTCCGTCTGCTACCAGTTTTCCTTATTGCGCCAAAAATCAGGGCGCATGATGACCAGTAGCGTAAAAATTTCCAAGCGTCCCAAAAGCATCGCCCAAATACTTACAAAGCGTGCCCAGTCAGTCAAATTCCCATATGTTTCTGTGGGTCCGACAAGACCAAAGGCCGGGCCGACACTGCTAAGACAGGCGGCAATAATTCCCATAGACTCCATAAGCGAAATTCCGGACAGGGAAATTAATATCGTTAAAATGATAAAAACAATAATATATAAAAAGAAGAAACGCGTGATGTTACCAACAATAACAGGATTAATTTCGCGCTCCCCCATCCTAATGGAATAAATAATGCGCGGATGTAAAGTACGCAATAGCTCTGCCCAACCGGCCTTGAGCAAGATTACGATACGTGTAATTTTGATGCCACCGGCCGTAGAACCGCTACAGCCACCAATAAACATCAGTATAAATAAAATATAACGGCTAAAGCTTGGCCACTTAGTATAGTCGTCCGAAGCAAAGCCAGTAGTGCTCCCCATAGATATAGCCTGAAAAATGCTATGATGTAAACTGCTGACAAAGCCCATGCCGCCGCTAAAATACAAATTTGCGCACATCAAGGCCGCCGCCACCGCCAAGACAATCAGGTAGTAGCGGTGCTCGGTGTCCTCGCGGAAGGACTGCCAATCTCCGCGCCATATTTTGTAATAAAGCGAAAAATTCATACTGGCGATGAGCATAAACACTATAGCGATGACTTCAACACAAACTGACCTGAAGGATATAATGCTTTCATGATAATACGAAAAGCCACCTGTCGCCATTGTCGCCAAAGCCAGGTTAAGTGCCTGAAAGACAGGCATACCTGCCAAAAGCAAAAGTATTACCTCTATAACCGTCAGTACAACGTAAATGAAGAGTATCAGCATAGCGGACTCCTTAATTTTGGGCAGGGTGCGTTCTGCCGTACCACCAGGCAGCTCCGCATTAAACAAATAGCTGATACCGCTGTTCATCTGCGGCATGATGATAATAAAGAGCATGATTACCCCAATGCCACCGGTCCAGTGCGTCAAACAGCGCCAAATGCGCACGCTTGCCGGGAACTGGTTAAAGGAAAGTACCGTAGTCACGCCGGTAGTAGAAAAGCCTGATACGCTTTCAAAAATCGCTGCTAAGGGATCAGCAGGCTGCCAAAATAAATAAGGCAAAGCCCCCATCAGGCAAACAAGCAGCCAGCCGCAGCCCACAACTGCCAGGGCCTCACGCACACGTAGGCGTTGCCTGGGACGTTCGCTGCCAAACTCACTAAAGCACGAAGCAATAGTTATTGTAACGATGAGCGTAAAAAAGAAAATCCAGGCATTTTGCCTATCTATAAGAAGTGCTGCCAATAATGGCAGCAGCAAAACTAAAGAAAATGCAATTGTCAGCTTAGCCAAAAGGCGGCTCACGAATCTAAAATCCATAATTAAACACTCCGGCCTTCAAATATAGGCACTGTTGTTTTAGCAAATTCGCTCTTTATAAACAAAATAACACGATCATCTGCGTGTAATACGGTATTACCATTGGGCACATAGGCATCATTGCCACGTACAATAGCGCACAGCAAACACTCAGGCGGCAGGTTCATATCGCGCACGGCAACACCATCAACCTCGCTACCTGCACCGACAATAATCTCCAAAGCCTCTGCCTGCGCCCCCTCCAAGAGAGAAACAGACACAATACCACCCTTGCGCACAAAGCGCAACACCTCGCCCGCACTCAAAAGACGTGACGAAAGAACGATATCTACGCCAACCTTTTCCATTAATTCGATATACTCATTACGGGCGACACGTACAATGGTCTTACGCGCTCCCAGATGCTTAGCAAGCTGTGCCAATAGCAGGTTCAGCTTATCATCCTCAGTCAGGCAGATAACGACATCGGCCTCTGACACGCCTTCCTCCAACAGAAGGTCGATATCCGTGCCGTCACCGCACAAAACCAAACCGTGCTTGAGCTGGGAGGCAAGGATATGGCAACGCTCCTCATTCTTTTCAATAACCTTAACCTGTATACCTTGCTTTTCCAGCATGGGCGCCAAAAAGCGGCCTGTACGTCCTGCACCGATAATCAAAACGCGTTCCAGCTTTTCATAAGTATTGGAAAAGGAATTTTCAAAATCACGGATAGCCTCATGCTTACCAACGAAATAGACATTATCACCGGGAATAACAAAGTCGTTGCCATGAGGGATAATCATCTGATGACGTCTGAAGACCATCGCCATCAGGATATCCTTGGGAATGTTCAAATTCTTTAAGGGGATATTTACAAAAGGAGAATCCTCCTTCATTTTAGCTTCAAACATCCGCACCTTGCCATCAGCAAAATCATCAACGTTAAGTGCTGACGGCGTCATCAGGATATGGTCAATTTCTGAAGCAGTAATGCGCTCAGGATTGATAACAAGGTCGATTTTCATGTCCTTGTTCAGCATTTCGGGCGCATGAATAGCATAATCCACATTACGGATGCGGGCAACAGTGTGCTTAATGCCATGGTTTTTAGCCATCAGACAGGTAACCATATTAACCTCATCACTGTCAGTGCAGGCGATTAGTACATCAGAGTCACTGACGTCAGGATCAGCAAAGGTGGTGGGATTGCAGGAATTGCCCTCGATAGCGAGCACGTCCAGGCTATTTTGAATAACCTCCTTACGCTTGGGGTCAATTTCTACAACTACTACGTCAAACTGATCCTCTGCCAATAGCTGCGCTATACTGTAGCCCAGCTTACCTGCACCAGCTATTACGATACGCATTCTAAAAGCTCCTTTGTTACGGACATAGTATAAATTCTGATGATAATTATAGCATAAAATGCATGGAAATACTATAGGGGGGCCTGCGTCCCTTGGGATAGATAGCTGACGGTAAAAGAAAAACGACATGTCATATGACATGTCGTTTTTCTAACCGGCAGCTATCTATCCTTCCAGGCCGCTTCCAGCCAAGTACTTTCGACGTATAAGGGCTTAACTACTGTGTTC